>CAYMQP010000215.1:0-7170 GCA_964392505.1 uncultured Bacteroidales bacterium | reverse complement strand
TCTGGTATATGATCTGCTGGTTTTTCCGAAACACCTCCCCATAGCTGTGGAACTGGTAAAAAAGTATCCAAAGCAAAAGTTTATTCTCGACCACATAGGAAAACCTCGGATAAAAGAAAAGTTGATTTCACCCTGGAAAGAAGACCTTGCCAAATTAGCTCAATACAAAAACGTTTATTGTAAGCTTTCGGGAATGGTTACTGAAGCTGACCGGGACAACTGGCACTCAGGAGATTTTGTGCCTTATATCAATATCGTGATTGAGCTGTTTGGTCCTGAACGACTTTTAATAGGTTCTGACTGGCCTGTTTGTATTTTGGCAGCAAACTATCATACAGCGATTGATCTGGTTAATAATACAATTCAGGGATTATCTGAGCAGGCTCAATCAGATATCCTTGGGAGGAATTGTATTGAACTATATAATTTACAAACCTACTGATTTCTAACCTGTTAAGAACAATATTCCCTATTTCACAATAAGTTTTTGAGTTACCATCCTATTTCCGTTACTAATCTTAACAAAATACATTCCGCTATTAAGAAGATTTGTAAAGGCAATTGTTTTTGTGTTGGTATAATTTCGGTTAAATATACGTTTACCTTCAATACTGTATATTTCAAGACTAATAATACTACTACCTGCCAGTCTAGTTAAATCAAGAGTAAAACTACCATCTGATGGATTTGGATATATTGAGAAACCTCTCTGCTCACGAGAATTTGAAATTATCAGATCAATATCCGTTGGTTCTTTCAATCTCCAACGTTGGTATGTTCGGTTATCACTGTAAGAATTTTGTCGTGCGTTGGCTCCTTCGATTGCAGAACCTTGTCCAATTTCAATTGCTTTCCGGCTATGGCTGGCCATTATTCTGTACACACCAGAACCCATATTGGCTATATACCAATGCTGGCAATCTTTTCCTTCGTATTTGCCAATTTGAATATTAGCACCATCCGAAGTTGAACAATCTTCAACTTCAAGAGCCTTATCGGGAGCCAGAACAGGAGATATTTTATAATATCCATTGCCGATATAACTAAAATTCCAGTGTTGACTGGTATCGCCTGTTTCGGTATATTGTGCCACATTCATCCCATTAACTGTATCGGCATTTTCAAGCTGTAGTACTTTCGATGAGCTATAGTTTGCTATAACATAATTACCTTCGGCCGGACTCCCGCCTCGACTATACACCGCCACAGGCCAGTTATCCTCCCATTCGATGGTGCCGATCTTTAATTTAGCAGCACCGCCAGCCAATCCATCATAATAATGATACGTGAGCTTACCTTCACCGTAACCAAAATGCCCGGGTCCAATAAAGAAGCCGTCAGAATGAAGAAAGAGCGAACCTCCACCATTATTTGTGGAAACACTGTCTTTGTCGTAAAAAGGACCGGTTGGGTTGATAGAACGACCCATTAAAATATGATATGTGCTGTGTATCCCGCTACAACAAGCACCCCGGTTAAAAAACAGGTAATAATAACTTCCGTGTACCAACACATTGCTAGCCTCACAGCTATTATTTGCTACATAATACAAATTGCCGGGATTTACAGGTTTTCCCGTTATGGAATCCAATTCTGTCATAACAATACCGCTCCAGTACGAGCCATAGGTCATCCATACTTTACCCTCATTATCTTTGAAAAGTCCGGGATCGATAGCGTTATGGTCCGATGAACTTGTTGTATAAACCACCATTCCCTGATCATTCCAGGTACGACTAACCAGTGACGGTGTGGTTACCACACCTATAGCGGAGTTCTGTGAACCCCATGTGGAACAGGAGTAATACAAATGCCAGGCCCCATTCATGTATATAATTTCCGGTGCCCAAAAGAAACCTTCAAAACCCGGGACATAACTATTGATCCAGCCGGGCCATGTCCCGGAGGAAAAAACAAGTGACTCGGTTTGCCAGTCCGAGAAATCGGAATTTGAGGCAGACATATTCCAGATTCCGTCACCTGTTGTGAAGATATAATATCGGCTGCCATCTTTTACCATATGGGTAGGATCGTGTGAAGGAGGCTGGCCCGTTACAAGGTTTGAAAAGAGGAATAACAAAATATTCAGTAGCAATATCGGTTTTCGAGCTATAATTTTAAAATTCATCATGATTCTTATTGCTTGTAATAGTGATAAATCAAAGATGAGTAATATTTAATTTGCATAGGTGGACTATTGTTTATTATTGGTAAAGTATAGTACAAATATATTAATAGCCTGATTGGTATATTGCTCCTAATTGGTACATTTATTATAAAAAAATATGAGCATATTAGAGTTATTATCGAGTGCAAGCGGCAGGAAAGATAATAAGCAAAATAAAAAGCTTGCTGCCGAAATCGCCTCACATAGTAATGCGGAGGCCATTAAAGAGATGGTAGAAAATCTTAACCATAGTAATAAAAATATTCAAAGCGATTGTATTGATACCCTGTATGAAGTTGGCTACCGTAAGCCTGAATTAATTGCGAATTATTCAAAGCAATTTCTTCAGCTTTTAAAAAGCAGAAACAATCGGTTGGTCTGGGGAGGAATGATTGCCCTATCGACAATCACCGAGCTAAAACCTAAAGAAATATTCAGCGCACTGGATACAATTATGCTCACTGTCAGTAAAGGTTCCGTAATAACTATCGATGCCGGTGTGATAATTCTTATCAAACTGACAAAGCATGCGGAAAACTATGATATTATAAATCCGCTGTTGATGGAGCAATTACGTATATGCCCGTTTATACAATTGCCCATGTATTCCGAAAGGGCCATAGAATGCATAACCAGTAACAATAAAGCGGAATTTCTTGAGTTGCTGAAAAACCGGTACCCAGAATGCGAAAGAGATTCCCAGAAAAAACGATTGGGGAAAATTATGAAAAGATTGAAATAATTTGTTGTTGGAAGAAAGCAGTTTATCGATCTGACTTTTTCTTCAATCAGTTCATTTGTCAATTATAATTCTTTACAATTATTTACATATTCATGACATTTACAAAACACTATTGTATATATATTTAATGCCCCATTATTGCTGCAAAAAATGCAGAATATTTTACTATTACAACTATGAAATCTATAAGAAATAAAATCTCAACCTACTGGTTAATCGCAATAATACTAATACTGATTAAACTCGCAATCCACTTTCTAACCAGCACCAGTTACGAATTGCACAGAGATGAAATGCTGTATTTTGCCCAGGGAAATCATTTAAGCTCGGGATATGTTTCAACACCCCCGTTTGTCGGATTCCTTGCTTTTCTGGCACGTATTATATTCGGATATTCCGAATTTGGAATAAAACTGTTTCCGGCTCTTGCAGGTGCAGCTTCATTGCTTATTATTGCGTTATTCGTAAAGGAATTTGGTGGTAAAAAATTAGCACTACTTATAGCAAGCACAGGGTATATGGCCTCAGGTGCTTTCCTCCGGGGTAATTCCTTGTTTATGCCCGTATGCTTCGATCAGTTTTTCTGGTTATTATCTGCTTATTTGATATTTAAAATGGTTAAAGCCAATAATCCCCGTATATGGCTTTGGATAGGATTTGTATTCGGACTGGCTTTTTTAAATAAATACTCTATTATCTTTTTTGCATTTTCAATTATAATAGCTCTTTTAATAAGTGAGCACCGTAAACTTTTGGTATCAAAATATGTGTTTTACGGTTCAATTATCGGATTTTTTGTTATCCTTCCGAATTTAATCTGGCAATATAATTACAACTGGCCTGTCATCAGGCATATGGCCGAGTTGCAACGTACACAATTAGTGAATGTAACCACAGCAAATTACTTATCACAACAGGTATTAATGTGTTTCGCTGCTATTCTTATCTGGCCTGCCGGGCTCGCATTGCTTTTTCTTTTCGGAGAAAAAAAATACCGGTTTATTGCCTGGTCATATATCCTGGTGGTAGTAATTATTCTTCTCGGAAAAGGTAAACCTTATTACACGTTGGGAGCATATCCAATGCTCTTTGTTGCAGGAGGTTACGTAATGGAAAAATACCTTACTAAAAAAAGGCGATACATAATTTATGGCATTCTGTTCGTTACAATTAGTATTTCCGTTCTGACATTGCCCCTGGCATTACCTTATGCATCGTTTGAAACCGTAAAACGATATTGCGATCCGCAAACCGGAATGGTTCAGCAACGTTGGGAGGATGGAAAGATATACCCGATACCGCAGGATTATGCCGATATGACTGGCTGGAAGGAATTGGCAGGGATTGCTGCAAAAGCATATAACCTGTTAGACGACCAGGAAAAAAGAAAATGCACCATCTATGCTGAGAATTATGGCCACGCCGGGGCTGTTCAATTCTATGGCCATAGTTATGGGCTCCCCACGCCAATAAGCTTTAGCGATAGTTACCTGTTATGGGCTCCCGATTGCATAACAGACGGACCATTTATATATATAAACCATCAGGTTGGCGATATGGACGATTTATTTACCCATTACCAGGAGGTTGGACGTGTAAATAACGAGTATTTCAGGGAAAACGGGATTATGGTCCTTTTGTGTACGGAACCCAATGGCCTGTGGAAAAAGTTCTATGCCCAGAAGGTACGAATGATGAAAAACAATTACAGTAAGCGGGATGGTTGCTTGAATGGTAACGCAGTAAAGTTACCTGCAGTTGTTGAAGCCGAAGATTGTTGCAATTCGATGGGTATTGAAACTGAAATTACTTCCGATAGCACCGGAGGCTCAAATGTAGGCTGGATCGATGAAGGTGACTGGATGGAATATAAAATCCAAATTCCAGTAAGTGGAACCTATGTTATAACCTTACGAGTGGCAAGCCTCTCCGAAGAAGGATCGGCTTCCGTAAGTTGCGATGATACTGTTCTGGGCGCCTTCGATATACCTGTTACGGGAGGATGGCAGAACTGGACTACAGTGAATATTACTGTACCCTTGGAGGCTGGTATCCGAAGAATCCGTTTTACAGCTAATACAGGAGGATGGAATATAAATTGGTTTCGTACGTCTTTGGTTAGTACCTTATAAGATTAAAGCTGCTCTTGAAACACAAATATTATCAGGTAGTTAATTATTGATTTCGTAATACTATTCTGAACCTGGTTTTATTCAACACTTGCAATTATGAATAAATCGTATTTTAATCTTACTAATCTGTTTTTATTAAGTTAGTCAGTAAACCTGCCACTTTCTCCTTAAGGAATAAAGGTTATTGAAACAAATTAAACGCTAATTTTGCGACGCATCATTACAAATTATTTTGAATCAAAAAACCATGCACATGAAAACACTTCTACGTTCTGTTTTAATTATTACAGCTTTAACTCTTTGCGGATTATCACAGGGTCAGCCTGTAACACCCCAGGAACAGGAAGGTAAATACTATTTCCAGGTAGCTAATATATACTTCGAAGTTGATCCTTCATTTGGGGCGAGAATCACTTCGTTTAAGATCGATGATGAAGAAATACTCCACCAGAGCACTTATGCAGGCGATGCCATGTGGGGTTCCACCCTGTGGCAGAGTCCGCAGAGTGAATGGAACTGGCCGCCTTCCGAAGAACTCGACAGTGATCCATATTTCGGTGGTATAGTTGGCAACCAGGTTATCCTGCGAAGCGCGGTTGACGAAACCTATAGCCATTTGGTATTCAAGAAGACCTTTAGTGCCAATGCCTCCGACACTTCTGTAACCATAGTATATACGATGATCAACAAGGGAGCTGCCGATCATTCCTACTCGGCATGGGAGGTTTCCAGGGTACCTTCCGGGGGTATCAGTTTCTTTCCGATGGGTGAGGGAGACATTGAAGGACCCTTTGCCATACAAGCAGAACTTATAGGCGATGTGATGTGGTACGAGCATGAAAATTCAGACCCCTCAAACCAGAAATTTTTTTGCGACGGAGCCGAAGGATGGTCGGCCCATGTGAACGACGACCTGAACGTATTTGTGAAGAAGTGGGACGATGTGCCTGCCAGCGCCAATGCCCCGGGTGAAAAAGAAATTGAACTGTATCATAGTGCACCTACAGGTTATCTCGAGCTCGAAAACCAAAGTGCCTATATGAATATTGCAGTAGATGATTCAGTCGACTGGACCATGACATGGTACCTGCGCCATTTACCTTCGGGTAATGATGCCCAGACAGGGAATAGTGCCCTGGTAGAATATATTAGGAGTATTATGGGCATGGTGCCATCGGGTGTAGGGGAAAACAGTATAATAACAGACGCAGTACTATACCCCAACCCGGCCTGCGACTATGTATATGTTAAAAACCTGCCCAAGGGAAATGCAATACTGATTATTACCGATATATCAGGACAGGTGCTATATAAGACAATGATCGAAAACCATAAAAAAGTTGAGTTAACCGGTATAAATAACGGTTTGTATTTGTACCAGATATACGGATACTACTTCAACACCTCGGGCAAACTGGTATTGCGAAAGTAAAACCCGGCGAACAAACTGATAACCCGAGCATATCCGGGAGTTGCTATTACCTGGTATTTAATATTCGTATAAATTACAGCTTTGTAAGAAACTCAGTATAAAGAGAGGCAAGACAGGCAATAAATAAAAGTGATCAGAAACTGTAAATACTATACCCATAAAAAGGAATGAGAGGTTAAGGTATACTTTATATGTTTCAATAAATGAGTTACCAGACATTATAGAAGCCGATTGCAACAATAATAATTTTCATATTGACAATAATACTTTTTGCTAGTACTCTTTTACCTATGCTTAGAAATAATAATAGATTAACGTATATATGATATAAGAAAATTTTACGATTAAATCACCTGGAAGTATTGCAAAGCAACAAGGCATGCTCCCGTCAAAATGCCAATCGTGAAATTATCATCCAAGCCGAAAGAAAAAAGTTCTGATAGTGTGGCGCAGACAGCACCGACCATGAGATAGGAGAACTTGATATCGAATATTACCAGTAAGATATAACCTGTGAAAATGCACCCGGTAAGAAATCCAAGTGAGCCTTCAAGCGTTCTTGTGTGAATTATTTTTATTTTACCGTATTTCAATCCCATAAGCTTGGCGGCCATATCCCCGAAAATAATGAACGACAGGCACAGGTATGTCACATTTTCGGGAAATATAAGGAATACAATAAATAGGGCTACAACAA
>CAYMQP010000214.1:0-7174 GCA_964392505.1 uncultured Bacteroidales bacterium | reverse complement strand
TCTTGATCTGATTGCAGGTTTTTGCAACACATCTGAAACATCTGGATTAATTACCAGTTTTTCACAACTGCATAAAATCGATCAATCTTTAAAGCATTGGTACCTGGGGTACCTTACTTACGATGTAAAAAACGAGTTCGAAAATCTACATTCCAATAATCCTGATTTTCTCAACTGGCCTCCATTACTTTTTTTCAGACCATATATATTATTGCTTGTAAGAGATAATCAGTTGGAAATTTGTTCAGAGGATCAGAATATGACCCCACAAGATATTCTGAATTATCTTTTTGCTTCCAAAATTGCTTTTCAGCCTATTGAATTACTTAATCTTAGGCCAAGGATAACCAAGGAAAAATATTTGATACTCACAAATGATATCATGGCTCATATCAGGCGGGGCGATATTTATGAACTTAACTTCTGTCACGAATTTTATAACAATCAAAAAATCGATCCTTATAGTACTTACTTCGCGATAAATTCTCACACACCATCCCCCTTTTCGGCTTTTATTAAATATCATGATTTATATCTGATTTCAGCTAGTCCCGAAAGGTTTCTTAAAAAGGAGGGACAAAAGATAATATCGCAACCAATGAAAGGTACTACATCCCGTAGTTCAGATGCATTTGAAGATAGTCGGCTTCGAAATATTCTAAGAACCAGCCGGAAAGAACAGGCCGAAAATATTATGATTACAGATCTGGTAAGAAACGATCTTTCGCGAATAGCCTGCAGTAATTCTGTCGAGGTCGATGAATTATGCGGTATTTATACGTTCCCGCATGTATATCAAATGATTTCGACGATCAGTGCAACATTAAAAGCGGTGACATTTGTCGAAATACTAAAAGCTACCTTCCCCATGGGTTCAATGACTGGTGCTCCCAAAATAAGAGCAATGGAACTTATTGAAACTTATGAAACTGTTAAACGGGGACTTTATTCAGGTACAGTGGGGTATATTTCGCCCGGTATGGATTTCGATTTCAATGTAGTTATCCGAAGTCTTCAATATAATGCACAAACAAACTACCTCTCGTACATGACCGGTAGTGCCATCACCGCACTGTCCGATCTGGAAAAAGAATACGAAGAATGCATACTTAAAAGTTATGCCATTAATCCTGTTCAAGAACCAGTTTAACATGCTTGACAGATTCCTGAATTATATCGAATCCAATAACCTTATTACCTGTTCGGATAAGATTCTCCTTACCGTAAGTGGTGGCATCGATTCTGTTACCATGTCTCATTTATTCTATAAAGCTGATGTTCCTTTCGATATAGCCCATTGCAATTTTAAATTACGGGGAAATGAATCGGATGGAGACGAAGAATTTGTTAAAAAACTTACCGGAAAATATGGTTGTCACTTATATTGTCGGGATTTTAATACGAAGAAATATGCGCAAGAAAATAATATATCGATTCAAATGGCTGCGAGGGAATTAAGATATAGCTGGTTTAACGAACTGGCTGTTCAGCATAATTATGATCGCATTGCAGTTGCCCACAACCGGAATGATATGGTCGAAACTATGTTGATAAACCTAATTCGTGGTACAGGTTTAAAGGGGTTAACAGGGATAAAACCACGCCAAGATCGTATTATACGTCCCATACTTTTTGCCACCCGAGGAGAAATCAACAGCTATGCTGCTGATGAAAAACTCAACTATCGAGAAGATTCCAGCAACAGCGAAACCAAGTACCACCGAAATCTGTTACGAAGAAAAATCATACCCCTGATCGAGCAAATCAATCCTTCTTTTACGGAAACAGCCATCGAAGAAGCCGAAGTTTTTCAATCGGCATATCTGCTTTACAGAAACGAAATAGAGAACATCCGAATAGCCATAACCATTCCTGACGATAATAAAATTGTATACAGCATCCCTAAAATAGTATCATTACGTCTCACGGCGCCTGTAATTTTCGACATCATCTGCTCATACGGCTTTACTTATACCGATTCAAAAAACCTGCTAATTACACTTAATGCGGAATCTGGAAAAACATTCATTTCCGATAGCTATTTATTGCTAAAAAATCGAAAAACCATTATCATCGAGAAAATTGAAAAACAGGAAAATAAAGAAAATTATTTCATTAGGAAAGAATCGACAGCCATTACTGTACCGGTGAAACTTGAAATTAAAAGGTTAGAAAATAATTCTAGTTTTAAAATTCCCAATTCATCACAAATAGGTGCATTGGATTATGATAAACTACAATTTCCGCTTCGAATACGACACTGGGAAAAGGGAGATTATTTTATTCCTTTGGGATTGAAGGGTAAAAAAAAGCTTAGCGATTTTTTTATCGATCGTAAAATAAATCTTCTCGATAAAGAGAAAATCTGGATACTTCAATCAGGAAATGATATAGTTTGGGTGGTTGGATACCAGATCGATGAACGATACAAAGTATCCGAGGAAACAAGAAATATCTTGCAACTCGAGTTAATCGATTAATTTTACAGCAGGATAATGATATAAAGAATATGAATCAGAAGGATGTGGAGAAAAAGTTTATAGCTGAAACAAAAGCTGCACTTTCAGGTAAAAATAGTCGGGTGGTTTTGGCAAAGATCAGAGAATTAAAAGTAACGGGCAAAGTCAGCATTTTAGCATACATTCTCGATTTGTTGAAATCGGACCAAAAGGAGGAAATCAAGAACGAAATTTTCAATCTGGTCAGTGATTTACGTCATCAACAAGGTGTTCCTGTTATCGTCGATTACATAAAGCAGCTAAAAGGTTCTGCTATTCTCTCACAGCTTATTTCTGCCTGCTGGCAATCGCGTCTGGATTATAGTGATCATCTCGTAACTTTTGCCGATTGTTTTATTTCCGGTACATATCAGGATGCGATAGAATCGTTCACGGTTATTGAAGAAATGCTCTGGCGGTCAGATGATACTAAAATTGAAAATTGCCGATTATACTTGTTAAGCCGGCAATCGGAAATAAATAATGAAAAGAAACCGCTTTTTAAAGAACTTATTAAAATACTACTTACCAATAATTAATAAGGTTCGAAACTAAATAAAAGCAAATAAAGATTATAATATTTTATTGAAACGAGTAATTGCTCAAATGGAATTTCTGGCTAAGTAAAATCCAACAAACCAATACTAGAATGTCAAATTTGTTAGTTGATAAGTAGTTACCTAAGGAAATTTAAGTCAGGTTTGAAAAATATCTCATGAATTGTGCTCTTTCAAATACCGTAGGATCGGCAATACTTTTATAACTCATCCGTCCTCTTAACTCATGGAGGTCGGCGAAATTATGCTTATCCATCCATTCGCTCATTTCTTTTACTATTTGAGTCAGATATTCCGGGCCATTTTTATATAACACGGAACACACCTGTACAGCTTTTGCACCTGCCAGTATTTGCTTAATAACACCGTTTGCATCGTGTACACCGGTTGAAGCACAAATATCGATATTTTGTACCAGAGACGATATAATACCCACCCATCGAAGAGAATACCTGATATCAGCCGGATTGCTGAATACTTCGGAAGTAGTGAAAGTGAGTGTATCAAGATTTATATCGGGAGCATAGAACCGATTGAAAAGTATTACACCATCAACTCCGTATGCTTTTAAATTATTTACGAAAGCAGGTAAGTTGGAAAAGTTTTGTCCTATTTTAACTGATATTGGAATGGATACTACTTTTTTAATGTTGGTGAGTATCGAAAAGTAAAGATCTTCATATTTCTTCCCATTTTCCTTAACCGAGTTAGGCAGTATAAAAACATTAAGTTCTATGGCATCTGCACCAGCCTCTTCCATATTTTTAGCATAGGAAATCCACTCGGCCGATGAAACACAATTAATGCTGGCAATAACAGGTATATCAATGGTCGACTTGGCTTCTTCGATAAGCTTCAGGTATTTTTCAATTTCATTATTTCTCGAATAAGCCATAATATAATCCATGGCTTCGGGGTAATCCGATTCCTGTAACATCGATCCGGCTTCCATCCGTATTTGTTCTTCAAAAATCGATTTAAGCACAATAGCACCCGCTCCAAATTGTGCCAGTTTCTCGATTTTTGAAAGACTGCTTGATAATCCGCTACTGCTTACAATCACCGGGTTTCTGATTTTAAGCCCTAAATAACTGGTTTTAAGTTCTGCCATCGTGTAGTATGAATTCATGAATAATTTCTCTCTCCGAAAATAGAACTACCTATACGTACACAGGTAGCTCCTTCTTCAATTGCTATCGTGTAATCATGCGACATCCCCATTGATAATTCCTTAAACTCCGGATCATGACTAAAATACTTATTTCGAAACTTATTAAATATAGTATTTAAATTTTTAAACTCATTGCGTATGATATCAGTATTATCGGTAAAAGTAGCCATTCCCATAAGTCCATTAATTCTGACATTTTTAAGTGTACTAAATTCCTTATCTGCAAGTAATTGGTTCGCTTCAATTTCGGTTAAGCCAAATTTTGTTTCTTCTCTGGCTATCCTGATTTGTAATAAACAAGCAATAGTCCGGTTATTTTTATCAGCTTCTTTGTCGATTACTTTTAACAACTTCATACTATCAACTCCATGAATCAGGTGTACGAAAGGAGCAATATATTTTACCTTGTTCGTCTGCAAATGTCCAATCATATGCCATTCGATATCCCTGGGTAATTGTTTATATTTCTGCACCAGCTCCTGTGCTTTATTCTCTCCAAAAATTCGATGACCTGTATGATAGGCATCCAAAATTATTTTAACAGGCTGTGTTTTCGTAACCGCTACAAGTCGGACAGTCTCAGGCAATGTTTTTTTTATCCGATTTAGATTTTCGGCTATAAACATAAATTTTGTTTTTCCTGGAATATCAAATGTAGTGAAAAATGTTTCATCGGGTTTTAGAGACATTTCTGGAATGTATTGTGTCGTTTTGATGAAAATAAATCTTACATAATAAAAAAAATCGATAATATCAAATGAAAGAACTGGATGAATTGCAGAAATAATAAAAAAACCGCCAGACTTTCCGGCGGTTTTTCTTTTTACTTCAAATAGCCTGTATTTATTTATCCTCGGCGCCTTTTTTTAATATGTTTTCAACTACTTCCTGGCGAACATCGATGCTCAGGGTATTCAGTATTTCAAACACATCAGTAAACTTTTCCTCGAAATCGAATGCCGAATTGGAATTCAGCATTTCTTCATATGACTTTGATGACAGGTTATTTATAGTAAGGTGAAAAGTAGAGGTTTTTGTCATAGGCAACATTGATTTATTAAGTTATTATGTACAGAACGATAAATAGTACAAAATATTTCTTAGATATTAAAAAAATTGCCCTATCTCTCTGCTTAATATACTATCTCCGGATTCTATTTCAGCGAAAGGGAAAGATTTTTTTCCTGAATTAAACGACGGAGATTAATAAGCGCATACCTCATCCTTCCGAGAGCAGTATTAATACTCACATTAGTCTGTTCGGCTATTTCCTTAAAACTTAAGCCACAAAAATGACGTAATACAACTACTTCTCTCTGATCTTCAGGCAATTCCTGCAATAACCTGCGAACATCTCTGGTTATTTGTGTATGTACCATCTCCTCCTCGATAGTGCGCTCCGCAAATTTCTTCGAGTTGAAAATATCGGTTTCGTAACTATCGTTAGAGATTGTATGAAGTTGTTTTTCTTTTCTAAAATGATCGATCATTAAATTGTGTGCAATACGTATTACCCATGATAAGAATCTCCCGTTATCCTTATAGCGACCCTCCTTGAGCGATTTAATAACTTTAATAAAAGTATCCTGGAAAATGTCTTCAGCAAGGCATTTATCCTTGACAACCATAATTATATAAGTAAAGATTTTTTTTCTATGCCTATTAATTAGTGTTTCGATGCTTATTTGATTTCCTTTTAAAAAATCCTGTACAAGATCGAAATCACTGAGGTTACTGAGAGTTTTCACAACTACCTCCTTTTATATTTATGTTAAACAAAAGAAAGTAGAGTTACTTCTATAGGCATTCCTCCAATTAGATGGTTAAACAAATTATAATGCAAGTAAGCATTTTTTTTCCTTTTATTCAAATACCTTTGCAGATAATTTTTTATTAAGTCCGGAATTTCCATGCCTTTAGACAGGGTAAATCAGCAAAAAATTGAAGTTAAGGGAGCCCGAATTCATAATTTAAAAAATATTAGCGTTGATATACCCAGAAATACATTTGTAGTCATAACAGGTTTATCAGGATCGGGTAAATCGTCCCTGGCCTTTGATACAATTTATGCCGAAGGTCAGCGACGTTATGTCGAAAGTCTTTCATCCTATGCCCGTCAGTTCTTGGGTAGAATGAACAAACCCGAAGTGGATTACATAAAAGGACTTCCTCCGGCTATTGCAATCGAACAAAAGATTAATACCCGAAATCCACGTTCTACCGTCGGGACATCGACAGAAATATACGATTACCTTAAATTGCTGTTTGCCCGGATTGGTAAAACTTATTCGCCTGTTTCAGGCAAAGAGGTAAAAAAGGAAACCGTAAGCGATGTTGTCGATTATATCACTTCATTCAGGGAAAATACACGGCATATGATTCTGGCTCCTTTTTATACCTTTAAAAATATCGATTTCTGCCAATTGCTATCCGACCTGAAGCATATGGGTATTAGCCGTCTCGAGATCGACGATAAAATAATTAAGCTTGAGGAAATAAAAGAAGAACAAGTAGCCGCAGCAAAGAAATTATACCTGGTTATTGATCGTATCGAAGTTAAGCATGACGAAGATTCATTAAGCCGTTACGCCGATTCAGTTCAGGATGCTTATCGGTTGGGCGATGATATCTGCATTGTGCAAACCATTAAAGAAAGGAAAAATCGCACACGGACTTTTTCGAACAAATTTGAAACCGACGGTATCTCATTCGAAGAACCTTCGGTACATATGTTCAGTTATAATAATCCGGTAGGAGCCTGCCCGGTTTGCGAAGGATACGGAAAAGTAATCGGCATCGATGAAGATTTGGTAATTCCTGATAAAAATTTATCGGTCTACGAAGAAGCTATCGTTTGCTGGAAAGGCGACAAAATGCAGGAATGGAAGCAGGAATTGGTTTATAGCGCGGAAAAATTCGATTTTCCAATTCACAAACCTATGTATCAG
>CAYMQP010000213.1:0-7206 GCA_964392505.1 uncultured Bacteroidales bacterium | reverse complement strand
CGCTTATGGTACTGGTATATCCCGAGCTGGATGTCGATTTCACACTCGATGCTCTCCAAAGCTGCCAACCCTATGTTTCCAATATTACTAACCTGACAAATCTACCAACCGGAAATACCTTCCAATGGTTTATCGATAGTACTTTTTATTCTTCGGCACGCGATCCAATGCCCTTAAATATTGAAAATCTCGAAGATTATGATGTGGATCACATAATTCGTCTTTCGGGTCAGAGTAATCATGGTTGCCGCGACACAGCATGGCAAACTATAACAGTTTACTCATTGGTAGATGCACGATTTACTTTAAACAAATCAGGAATATGCTCAGCCGATAGCTTTGAAATCGATCGAAGGACCAGCCGTGGAGGAATTATTGAATATCAGTGGGATTTTGCTGGCAATATCGAAATTCGAGACGATTCAATATTTAATTATACTTTCGAAAATACTACTTCAAGTGTACCGGTTCAGCGGCAAATTATTCTGACTGTCAGAAATTCACATAATTGTACTTCCAATATTTCGCGAACCATAAATGTGTATCCCGAAGTGCGGGCCAATTTTGCTATTGATGATTCAGCAGTATGTTATCCTCATGAAACAACATTTACTAATAGCACAGAAAACGCCAGTATTTATTTCTGGGATTTTGGCGATGGTTCGGGTTCGAATAATGCAAATCCGATACCTCATGAGTTTGAGAATTTCGATAACATTACCGATCAAACTTATACAATCAGGTTAATTGCCCGGTCGCAATATAATTGTTACGATAGTATCAACCGGGGAATAACAGTATATGCCAAACCTGATGCCGAATTTTATTTCCCGGTATCGGTTGATTGTCCTCCTTTCGAAGCCAGTATGGTTAACGAATCGCAGGGCTATAACCTTACCTATCTGTGGGATTTTGGAGATGGAACTACCAGTCCTTTAGAAACTCCCGACGATCATACATTCAGCAATCCGGGCTCGACCGTAATTGACATACCAATAACGCTGATTGTTACTTCTGGAAGGGGTTGTCAGGATACTATTGTAAGAGTTCTTAATGTCTACCCCGACGTAGCAGTTGACTTTACTGCTTCTGATTATGAAGGCTGCAGTCCTTTATTGGTTTATTTCAACGGGCAGGCATCGAATGTTAGCAATATGTTATGGTATATCGACGGACTTGCTTTCAGTACATTGGAAGATCCACAGTATCAATTTGTAAATAATACACCCGACACACGGGAATTCGAGGTTGAATTCAGTGCACACTCGAGCTACGGATGCAGCGATGATACTACGAAAATCATTACCGTATTTTCCAGTCCTAGTGCCGAGTTTATCCCCGATCCGCTTACCCAGGATTATAATACCGACGAAGATCAGACCCTAGTCACCTTCGATAATCAAACATTGTTCCAGGATAACTGGGAATATTTCTGGGATTATGGCGATGGAAATACGGACAATAACAGCGAGCCCTTGTTTAATTATTATTATGGTGATAATTTCTGGGGTCCTCCTGATCAGAATGGACGCATACCGGTTTATCTCGTGGCCTGGAACACAGAATATCCTGAATGTAGAGATACTGTTCATTACAATATTTACATTAAGGCACCATTACCTGAAATTGCTCTTGATGAAGACATCTCAGGTTGTGAACCTTTTACTGTTGATTTTGCGGCTACAGTCGATTATGCTTATGAAGACCAGTACGAATGGGATTTTGGAGTTGAAGGGGCTGTGTCGAATGAATCAGAACCCACATATACCTATAATGAACCAGGAGTATATACTGCTAAATTAATAGTACATGGCGATGGAGGAACAAACTGGGATTATCGAATAATTACAGTAAATCCCAAACCTGATATTAGTTTTACTTTTAACGATTCGGTTTTATATGTGAGAAGTCAGAACCATCCTGATGAAATAGTCAATTTTTATAATCATACTCCCTTTGCGGAAACATATATGTGGGAATTTGATTTAATTACTCCAACTTTTGAAGAAATAGCGGATAGTATGGAGCATGGGGGTCCTGATTCTGAACTTAAAGATCCTTCATGGTTTTACGATCGTACGGGATTATATTACGTAGGTTTGATTGCCACATCGGATCAGACTTGTTCCGACACACTTATACATCCGATACCTATACAGGTTCTGGGAGAAGGAAGAATACAATTCCCTACAGGATTCTTTGTTAATCCCTCGGCTCCGCGCGATGGATATGTTTCCGATCCGAGAGATCCGGATGTTAATATTTTCAGGGCTTATGGAGAGGGAGTTGAAAAATTTAAACTGGAAATATATAATCGATGGGGAGTACTGGTATTCGAATCGAAAGACATTAACTATGGCTGGAACGGCTTTATCGATGGCAAACCGGCAAAGCAGGATGTATACGTGTGGAGAGCTAGAGGTAAATTTACCAATGGTGAATCCTTCAGCATGAGTGGTGATGTTACCCTGATAATTGGAGATCCACGCTAATCTTAATATAATTAATTTTTACAATACATTATGGGCGGTTGAATGTTTATAAATAACAGATAATCAAAAAAAATTAAGGCAGTAAAAGAATTATTTTAGTTTTTTAAACCAACCCTAAAATATACCGTACTATGTGGTAAAATCCTTTTCATCTGTGCGTGGATTGAGACTTTTTATATTATTTATTTTTATTGGTGGAACAGGAATCTGCCAGGATCCTCAGTTTTCTCAGTTCTATTCCAATCCGTTATACCTTGGACCTTCGTTTGCAGGAGCAGTCGAGGGTAGCAGGATTGCCATGGTAATTCGTGATCAGTGGACCGAAGCTCCTACTGCATTCAGGGTATACAGCTTATCATACGATCATTATTTCTCAACCTTTAACAGTGGGGTTGGAGTTCTAGCCTATAAGGATGTTGCCGGGACGAGTCAGCTTGGCTCGATTAATATCGGACTCCAGTACTCTTACAATTTTAAGGTATTTAATGTCTGGCATATCCGGCCTGGATTATCATTTTATTACGTTGAACATGGATTTTATGGGAGTTTATTATATATGGATGAACTGGTATCCGATGACGGAGGTACATTAGTACACGATCCGAAAGGTCATTCACGTGATATTGATGCAGGTACTTCAGCTCTTGTGTATACCAATAAATTCTGGATGGGTTCTACAGTCGACCATTTATTAACACCTTCCATACGATTATACGACCTGGAATCAAATATCCCAATAAAATTCAGTATATACGGTGGTTATGAGTTTCGAAGGAAGGGTAAATTGTTAAAGCCGAGCGACGAAACTATGACATTCGCCTTTATGTACAAACAACAAGGCAGAATACAACAACTCGATCTAGGAGTATATTGGCACAACTATCCACTTGTGCTGGGATTATGGTATCGGGGAATACCAATGGTAAATTCGCACCGTGGCGATGCTATGGTTTTACTGGCCGGAATTAAAACACGGCAATTAAATATCGGTTATAGTTACGATTTCACCATATCAAATTTGTTAGGCGCAGTACGTGGCTCACATGAAATTTCATTGACTTTTAAATTCCTGTTGCCCAAGCGTAAAAAGAAAGGTAGTGTACCCTGTCCAGAATTTTAATCTCCGTCACGTTTCTGTAATTTTCTTTCTAAAAGTCAAGTTTTTCCTGATTTTCTATCTGCTCTTATCACTAAAATTTTATTTTTGTACCGCACTTACGATTTGTTATTTATAAAATACTGTCAATGAAAAATTTATCGCTTATATTAAACGCTATACTGTTTGCTGCTATAATTGCACTATATATTCTATTTTTTGTTGGTGACAGGGGAAAAAGTGATACCACAACTTTAAAAGGGAGAGATAGTACCAAAGTAACCCTTGCTCATGAAGGGATAGTATATATTAATATCGATTCCGTATTACAGAATTATGATATGTATTATGATATATCGGGCGATTTGCAGGAAAAACTAAAAACTTCGGAAGCTCAGCTTGCCACAAAAGAACAATCCCTTCGAAAAGAAATGGAAGATTTTCAGTATAAAATTGATCGTGGTCTTTTAACTCGTTCCGAAGCTGCCGAGATACAACAACAACTTATGCAGAAAGAACAATCGCTCTATCAGTTACAGAATAGTTTGCAAATGCAACTTGCCGAAGAAGAACAGGTAGCCCAACGTAAAGTTTTGAACTCTATTATGCAATATCTTGAAACCCTTGAAGAATCGGGAACCTATCAGTATCAGTTTGTATTGGGTACAACTTTTGGTGGTAACATTCTTTATGCTGATGAGAGTAAAAACATCACACAGGCAGTGGTACAAGGGCTTAATGAGGAATATAAGAAAATGCGGGAGAAAGAAGAGAAATAATAACAAATCTATGGGTTTTGCCGAATACTATTTTTTCAGGCATTCATTTTTGATACCCCAGATTATGGAGTCCCCGCCCGGGTTAAAATCTCAGGCGGGGCTCTTACGTTATATAGTAGTAATACCTTCCTATTTGGAAGAGGATATGGTTTCAACTTTATCATTCCTCAAAAAAGCTCAAAAACCAATCGGAAGTATTGAAGTGATAACGTTAATTAATTATTCTGAAACTGATACTGATGAAAATAAAAAGTGGAGTACGGAACAATACAATAATCTGAATATATGGTGTGAAAAAAATTCAGAAAGAGCAATACGGTTCAGAGTCATTTTAGCCGGAAACCTTCCTGAGAAGCATTTTGGTGCTGGTTTAGCAAGGAAAATAGGAATGGACCTGGCATTAAAGCGTTTCGACGAAATTAACAATACCCAAGGCCTGATACTATCACTCGATGCCGACACCGAAATTGATGACAATTATTTTGCTGCAATAGAACAAACTATTGATTCTCATAATGATTTTGGAGGTTGTATTATAAATTTTGCACATGTACTTGAAGGTAATGAATATGAAACAAAAGTTTACGATGCTATAGTTAAGTATGAATTGTACCTTCGATACTACAAGCATATGCTGAATTATATAGGATTTCCGTTTGCGCGTTATACCATTGGTTCGTGTTTTGGAGTCAAGGCATTGGTTTATATGCGTCACGGAGGGATGAACAGGAGAAAAGCCGGTGAGGATTTTTACTTTCTGAATAAAGTACTTCCACATGAGAATTTTGTGGATATATACAATACTTGTGTTCACCCTTCCTCTCGTCCTTCGCTGCGTGCTGCATTTGGTACTGGCCGTGTGATTCACGATTATATTCATTCACGACAGCAAGAATTTTTAACCTTTCATCCAGAGGCATTTTACGAACTGGCGAAATTATTTACCGCTATTGACCAGCTATACAGTACGGAGGTTAAAAATATAAGCAGTATTTTATCGAATTGGGGTAAGGCTTTACAGGAATTTCTTACTGAAAATCATTTCGAAGAAAAGGTTAATGAAATCCAAACCAATACTGCTAACCCCGATTCATTCCGAAAACGTTTCTTTCTATGGTTTAATGGTTTCAGAGTAGTTAAGTACCTGAATTATGTGCATCGAAATTATTATACAAAGATTCCGGTCCAACAAGCGGTAACTAATATGTTAACAGGAATGAATCACGCAGTAACATCTAAGGATGAACGATATCTTCTAAAATATCTTCGAAAACTTGATTCAGTCGGCTAGATAGGTTAATGTACAATGATGCCTGTATTATTTCATCTTATTCTTCAACAATCACAAAGACATCCTCATTCTCTTTCTTCATAAGGTACTGTTCCCGTGCGAATTTTTCAAGATTATAATCATTGGTTTTCAGCTCATTTAGTCGTTCAGCATTTTCTTTTATTTTTTCTTGGTAATATATCTTGTCTTCTTCAAGTTGCCTGAGTTCTTTGCGGTTCTGCATTCGTTCGACCAGATTGTTCTGATCGAAAAAAGCTACCCAAATCACAAACAAGAATGATGCAATTATGTACTTATTCTTTAAAATGTTAAAATTTATTTTACCAATTTGAATGTCTTTATCCCTTAAAAAGGCCATTGAAATGAATTTTGTTAAAATTAATCTTCATGAAGTTCGAATCAAAGATTTTTATACAGAACTTATTTACACCAGGTCATAATTTTGCATTGTGAAATAATCATTCAAGCATGTAAAGATCAAGTAATAAATGTCATTTTTTACAGGTATTGCTTATCTTAATTTTATAAATAAAACATATTCATATGAGCGACAGCAGGTATATTATTCCAAATCCGACAAACGAACAGGTAAAATCATATGCTCCGAAATCAAAGGAAAGAGTTGAAATAAAGAAAGCTATTGAGACCTTTAAATCAAAAGAGCTTGATATTCCAATGATTATTAATGGGCGTGAGATTCGAACAAGTAATATAAAGCCTATTCATCCGCCACATGAAATAAAATCTACTTTAGGTTATTTTCATGAAGGAGGTGAAAAGGAGGTGAAATTGGCAATTAAATCTGCTCTTGAAGCTAAGCAGTCGTGGATGGATCTAGACTGGGGTGAGCGAGCTACTATATTTTTAAAGGCTGCCGATATGCTGGCAGGACCCTACCGGGCAAAAATAAATGCGGCTACAATGTTAGGGCAGTCGAAAAATGTTAATCAGGCCGAAATAGATTCAGCATGCGAATTGATTGATTTTTACAGGTTTAATGTAAAGTATCTCGAGCAAATCTATGAGATGCAACCTAATTCCTCTCCCCAACAGTGGAATAGTATAGAATGGAGACCACTTGAAGGCTTTATTTTTGCATTGACTCCTTTTAATTTTACTTCCATAGCCGGAAATCTTCAAACATCTGCTGCTATGATGGGTAATACCATTGTGTGGAAGCCTTCGCGAGCCCAGATTTATTCCGCTGCAGTTATTATGGAAGTATTAATGGAAGCCGGACTTCCGAACGGAGTAATTAATATGGTATTTGCTCCCGGTCCTGTTACAGCTGATACTGTTCTTAATCATCCCGATTTTACCGGTATTCACTTTACTGGATCAACAGAGGTTTTTCATAGTATCTGGGAAAAAATAGGAAAGAATATTAGAAACTATAAAACATATCCGCGAATAGTCGGTGAAACCGGAGGGAAGAACTTTGTATTTGTTCATGAAAGTGCGAATACAAAACAAGTGATTACAGCACTTACACGAGGCGCTTTTGAATACCAGGGTCAAAAATGTTCTGCTGCCAGCAGAGCCTATATC
>CAYMQP010000212.1:4240-7217 GCA_964392505.1 uncultured Bacteroidales bacterium | reverse complement strand
CTGTAAGACCAACCCATCCACCAACGGAATGAACAATTGTGGAACCTGCAAAATCCTGAAATCCCAACTGATCTAACCAGCCACCACCCCATTTCCAGTGTCCGGAAACCGGATAGATTATTAAAGTGACTACAATGCTGAAAACAAGGTAAGCGTTAAATTTTGTTCGTTCTGCCATAGCTCCCGATACTATTGTTGCGGCTGTAGCGGCAAATACGGTTTGGAACATCAGGTCACTCATGTCGGCATAATCGCCATATCCTGTACTTGTAAACCAAAATTTCTCGAGAGGATTGCCGATAAGTCCGCCTAACTGCGAACCTCCGTACATAATAGAATATCCAATAAACCAATATGTAAGTGATCCGATTGCGAAGTCCATTACATTCTTCATAAGAATGTTACTGGTATTTTTAGCACGCGTAAAACCTGCTTCGACCATCGCAAAACCAGGCTGCATAAACATTACCAGAAATGCTGTGACCAATAACCAAACATTATTGATCGATATATCTAATCCTATTTCTTCCATGATTTAAATGTTTTACTTATTACAAATACTTTTTATTCTACAGTTAATGTACCAAAGGCTTTGCCACCTTTTTCTCCGGTTCTTATCCTGTAAGCATCATCAATATCGAGGATGAAAATTCGTCCGTCACCAATATCTCCCGTTCGGGCTGTTTCCATGATGGTTTTTACAGCGGGATCGACGAACTCATCGTTACAGAAAAAAGTAATATACATTCTCTCAATGGTGCTAGTATCATATTTTATACCCCTGTATACTCTTTTTTCGTGAGCCTGTCCTGTTCCCCTGGCATCCCAGAATGTTAGGAAGTCGACACCAACCTTGTGAAGTTCTTCTCGGACTTCATCAAACTTGGTTTTTCTAATAATAGCCTCAACTTTTTTCATATATATAATTTTTAGCAATTTAATTTTTAGAACGATATTCCTGCTACAACATAAAATTGTTCTCTGTCGGGATTAAGAATTAAGGCACCGCTAACCGGTAAACTAAAAGAGTCAGTTATTTTTATTTCTTTTCCGGTGGATATTCCAATATTGCATATCATAAATTCTCCGTCGGTAGTGTGCCAGCCATCACCCGCGCCGATAAATAGGCCTATGTTTTTAAATTCGTAACCTAATTCAAAATACATATCACCACCTGCACTAGCAGCTCCTCCTGCCTTATTTACTATATAGTTTGCGCCAAACGATAAGCCTTTTATACTGAAAGCCCCATTAATTTCAACTGCATGAGCACCCGATTCGGTTGAATAATCGAAGTATTCTAATCCAGGATAATAATAATCGGTAACTCCTAAACTTAACCCGAAAGGAAAACTGTATGAAATATACAGATCAGCTTCAGCATAATCGGTAGGAGTAAAACCTGTTGTATCGGATGCTAAATATGATATCCCATTGAATGCACCCCAAGCACCGATTTCCAAATTACCTGCGTTGAATGTTACCGAGGGTTGAACAGAAGGACCTAGTCCAAGCTTTGTGCCGCGCCAAATGTAGTTACTGTATAGATCAACACCCGCCGAAAAAGGCGAAGGAGCCTCATCTTCCTGGGCTTTAATCATTGGAGGCAATACCATACAAACCGCCAATGAAACGAGAAGCATTTTCCTGAGATTTTTCATAATTGTAATATTTAAGTTATTAATCAATTAACGAAACAAAAATATAAAAATAATTTTTATACCCATATAAATAGGAGGCTATTTAATCAAAAAATAAATAAATATATCAAATACCCCTATAAATATTTATATTAAACTTTAAAAAAGTATATAATTATAAATATAACCCCTCAATTATAATTTTAAGCTAATTAAAAATTGAATACATTTTAGTTACCTGTATTTGTTTAAACAAGCATTTTCTATTAGGATATTTTGCATGCCTTCGTTACCTGGTTGTAGACAAGCAGTATGATTTATGTATTAACTTTTAAAAATGATATAACTAGTAGTAGAATAGTATAATAAAATGTAAGTTTTTTATTAACTTAATATTGGAATTGATGCTAATAAAAAGTGAAGTATGCTAAATTCTGTTCAGGATTATGAGACCACTCTGTATGAGGTTAACCGTAAGAGCAGGTTGGAGTTCATACTAATTCATTTATCTGGCAAAACAAAAATAGTAGCCTCAAGTAAACTTTTAAATGAGATATTACCCAAATCATTAAATGCCGATGCATTACCAAAACTCATTGAAAAAAAATATTCCGGCATATTACAGAAATTCTCAAAAGATGGCAGTGGATTGAGTTTTCTTGATCCGGAATCGATATCAGACCAACTAACAGAAATCGATCAGATTACAATATTTTCATTACTTAAAGAATATGTCTCTTTTGTATTCAGGAGAAGATCCATGATGGGTATTGCTTCAATCGAAGCGCTTAACGAAATTCTTAAAAAATCCGGGAGTGTTTTTCTCTGTTATAATCCGAAGACAAAGAAAATTAGTTATATCAGTTCATCCATAAAATATCTATTGGGCTTCAAGGAAGAAAAGATACGAAACATGTCCCCTGATGATATAATCACTCTTATTCATCCTGATGAGAGAGAAATGGTGATGAAAAACATTTCGCGTATAAATTTAAATAGACCGGAGAATTTTCCTGACAAGCTGGAATTCAGTATTCAGGACGTTAAAAGCAATTATCATATCATGCAACTTCATACTACTTTTGATCGCGATGCGGATAAAAATGGCAGTTACTTTTGTATAGCCCAGGATATTACCAAAATTCGAGAAACTGAGCAAATGCTCCTTTCAGCCAATCAGCGACTTGAAAAGGCAGAAAATGATATGGTTGCTACCAGTAATGAATTGGCCCAACTTAACAGTAAACTTGAAAAACACTATGAGGAGCTAGAAGTAACCAATGATCGTTTATCAGCAAGCGAAGAAATGTTTCGACAGCTGGCCGAGAGTACAGATG
>CAYMQP010000212.1:0-4230 GCA_964392505.1 uncultured Bacteroidales bacterium | reverse complement strand
CTAAAGAATTTCTTTATATAAATGATCAGTTTGAGAAAATCTGGGGAAGAAGTAAGAAAGAGATAATCGAAAATCCATATAAACTGACTGAATGGATACATCCCGACGATCTTTCAAACATAGAACCATGGGTTAATCTCGAAACACTAGTAAAGGGGGAACCTTATATTGAACAGTATCGAATAATAAAACCCGATGGCAAAATAAGGTGGATAGGTTCAAAAATATTTCCGGTATTTGATAGAGATAACAAACCCTATCGTTTGGTTGGTATTGCATCGGATATTACCGAACAGAAGGATTTTGAGGAAACATTACGCATTGCCAAAGAAAAAGCTCAGGAGAGCGACATGCTCAAGTCAACATTTCTGGCCAATATTTCACACGAAATTCGTACTCCTATGAATGGTATAGTAGGCTTTGCCGAACTGCTTGGTCGGAACGATGTTGATTCGCAGGCTAGGAAGAATTATATTGCAATAATGAAAAAAAGTAGCGAGCAGTTGATATGTATTATTGATGATATCATTGATTTTGCGAAGCTCGAAGCTAATCAGATACGAATTATTGAGGAAAAGATCGATTTGAACAAAATGTTTGAAGAGCTTCAGATTTTTTATGATAACCAGTTGGTAAAACAAGGAATTACGGCTGTTACATTGTTGCACGAGAATACCCTCGAAGATGTAAAGGCAAAAATTATATCAGATGAGCACCGGCTTAGACAGGTATTATCATATTTATTGGATAACGCCATTAAATATACCTCGGAAGGTTTTATAAAATTCGGTTACAAACTGGTTAATGAGAAAATTGAGTTTTATGTTCAAGATACGGGTATAGGCATTCAAGCCGATAAACATCAACATATTTTTGAACGATTCAGGCAGGCCGACGAAGGTCATACCCGTAGATATGGAGGAACTGGACTTGGGTTACCTATTTCAAAAGGCCTTGTGAATTTGCTTGGTGGACAGATTTGGCTTAAAAGTGAACCGGAAAAAGGTTCAACTTTCTATTTCACTGTGCCTTATCGACTCGAACACATTACCGAACCGGCAGGTAAAATAGTTATCGATGAGAGTGAAAAATACAACTGGAAGAATAAACTTATTCTGGTAGCTGAGGATGATGAACTGAACTTTGAGTATATAAAAGTTATTCTTGAACCCACCGAAGCAAAAATCATTCGTGCAAAAGATGGCAGCCAGGCAGTAAAAATCTGTTCAAACCTCAATTTCGATCTTATTCTGATGGATATCCGGTTACCGGTTATGAATGGTATTCAGGCTACAAAACAACTTAGAGAAATGGGTGTATTAACCCCCATAATTGCACAAACCGCCTTTGCTATGGACGATGATGAGCAGCGTTGCCTTTCAGCCGGATGCAACCGTTATATAGCAAAACCTATCAGTAAGGAAAAACTTTATTACCTTATCAATGAGCTCATATAATTTTTATTACTTTTCTTAAAATAAATTTAATTTTACTCGAAATATTAAAAGTGGTAACAAAGCAATTATTGTAAAGTATTGCACTATTTAAAAAATTGTGAATATTTCAAATAATACCAGCAAAAGAAAAAAGATATTAATCGTCGAAGATGAAGAATCGAATTATGAACTGCTGAAAGCTATGCTTCGAAAAAAACCATTCGATATAGTATGGGCTCAAGCTGGTAACCAGGCTATTACATTATGCAATGAACAGGACTTTCATTTAATTCTAATGGACATAAAAATGCCCGAAATGAGTGGCTATGAAGTTCTTCATATCTTAAGAGAGCAAGGTTTGAAAATTCCAATTATTGCCCAGACTGCTTATGCACGTCTCGAAGACGAAAACAAAGCATTATCGGCCGGTTTCGATGGATATCTTTCAAAACCTATCGATCGAAACAAGCTTAATGAGTTAGTAGATAAATTTCTATACGACTAACAAGAGCTTACTGCTATTTATTCTGAAAGGATTTTGAAAATTTTTAGTACCATACCACTATTTAAGAATAGATAATAGGTATTTACAAATAATATCACCTTTGTTATTCAGATTCATTTTTCCCTGCATAAAATGCTGATTAGGCCTTGTATAAACCTGCGTTTTACGAAAATAAATATATCATATTATATATAATGAGCATGTGCCGATTATCTTTGTGGCTAAATGCTTACAATAATGGATAACTGGATTCAAAACATCGGGTTGTTATCAGCAGCCCTAACTACTACAGCTTTTTTGCCACAGGTTATTAAAACATGGCGCACCAAATCAACCCACGACCTTTCACCTCTTATGTTTACTTTATTTTGTTTTGGAATATCAGGCTGGTTGATTTATGGATTTCTCATTCATGATTTGCCCATGATACTTGCCAATTCCGTCACCATTCTTCTGGCAGGTACTATTATGTATTTTATTCTAAGGGGCGGTACAAGTTACCGAATAGTTCACATTGGGATATATGTTAATAACCTTGAAAAAATGAGAGATTGGTATATTGAAATTTTTGGAGCTATATCGGGTAAACAGTATCATAATCCGGATAATGGATTTAGATCCTATTTCCTTACTTTTCCATCCGGTACCAAACTTGAATTGATGCACAGGGAAAAAAGAGAAGCAGGGACTTCAATCCAGTCATGGGGACATATAGCTATTTCGTTAAACCGTCGTTCCAAAGTAGATGAGTTTACTCAAAATATGAAGAAACAAGGTGTTGAAATCGTGTCAACTCCCCGGATGACCGGCGATGGTTATTATGAATGTGTTATTCGCGACCCGGAGGGTAATCTTGTGGAAATTACTGCATGATTTTATTTATAATAAATCCTTCGTAAATAATAGCTGCAAATATAATTTTCATAATAAATAAGACAAATAAATTTGAATACAAGGTAAAGTGATATTGAATTAAATAACGTTTTCATTTTTAAATTATATTTTAATTTTATTTTACCTTTCTTGATTACACAAAATATTCTTGTTTTTAAATAATATTTAATTTTATATTATAGCCGTTTATTAGCATTGTAAGGAGTATCGATTCCCTAGTAAAAAGTCAATTTAAATTTAGTAGTACTGGTTTTATTCGTCCTATAACAATTATTTTTATTTGTGATTAATTAATATAAATTTGATTTTAAATTAAAAAACAAATCAAATGAGAAAAACCAGGCTGTCCAGCAGTGAAATTCAGGATCTCATTAATAAGTATCAATCGGAATTAAAAAAACTGGAATTTCAAATTGAAGATGTAAAATCAACCATAGCTGACTTAGAGAATTGGTTGGAATCGGTGGAATTGAGCGAAAAAACTGCTTTGGCTAAAATGGGTAGAAAGAGAAAGAAAACTTCAATTACAGTTTCTGAACCAGGTGCAAAGAGAACGAAAAGAGGTCGTCCGGCCCGAAAAGATACAAAATCATCTGATGCAACAATTACTTCTGAAAAAAGTCGAACAAAAAAGATTAAATCAACCAAGGGGTATAAATTATCGAAGTGGGACGAATGGGTAATTGAAGCTATTACTCAGAAAGGGAAACCTCAAATTACAAAGGGAATAATCGAGTCTGTTAAAATAAGTTCGAAGGGAACCGGATTACAAAGCAACGATGAAGAGATTAAAAATAAAGTTATCCGAAGTCTTCAGAAATTGGCAAATCGCCGGAGTGATCTGATTAAGGTACCTTATAAGGGTAAGGGATATGCCTATGCTGTTCCGGGAATGCCAGGAGCGAAGAGAATAGTGCACAGAAAGCTAAAAAAGAAATAGAATTCACCTATGTTCAACTAACAAAGAAGTCTGCTAATTTTAAATAATAGCAATAACTGTTTATTTAAAATTAATGGACTTTTATGTTTCAGATCAGATTAATATATAAAATAAATTACATTCATTATTTTATCGCAATGCACGAAGAATATGTTCACGGATATAGTCACAGAGAAAATATCAGGCTTAACGATCAAGCAAATACCTTAGGTGAATTGTTGCATCACGATACCATTTTTACTAAAGGCACCAAGGTGCTCGAAGTTGGTTGTGGAGTGGGTTCTCAAACGGTAATTATTAGCAAGCAGAATCCCACAATCGAGTTGATATCGATCGATATTTCAACAGTATCTATTCAAATGGCTCAAAATAGATGTGCTGAGGCAGGTTGCAGGAATGTAAATTTTATTCATACCGATTTGTATCATATGCCATTTGAGTATGAAAGCTTCGAC
>CAYMQP010000211.1:0-7218 GCA_964392505.1 uncultured Bacteroidales bacterium | reverse complement strand
TATTGATCGTAGCGAACAGATTACAAATACATACGTTTCCGCGGGTATTTATGGCAATTTCTGGACCCGGGTAAAGGCACATTTTTCCGGAACTTTTTATCTGGTTGGTCAGAAAAGCGGCCAAACCGAAATCAAGGGTTTAATAAATACCAATATAAATGTGTTGAAGAGGAATTATCAATTCGATGTTACTGGAATAATAGAGAACAAAATGCCAGCCTATTTGTTAGAGAACTATTATTCAAATAATTATATGTGGAATAAGCAATTGAAACCACAAAACGGATTCCGTTTATCAAGTGCATTGAGGAGTCCGTCAAATAATATTGAATTGCGTGGTAATTATTACGTACTTCGCAACTTTATTTATTTTAATGAGCTTACTTCTCCTCAAAACTATGAGTATATTTTAAATTACTTTTCTATTGAGGCAGAAAAAACTTTTAGGTTATGGAAAATATATTCATTGAACAAAATAGTATACCAGGTATCTGAAAATAAAAGTGTATTACCGGTACCCTATTTGGTGATTTTCAATTCCACGTATTTTGATCATACTTTTAGATTTAAACTTACAAATGGTTCGCTACAGACCATTTTAGGCGTGGATATTTATTACAATACCAGTTTCAATGGATATGAGTATTCACCGGCGGTGAGCACTTTTTATGTTCAAAATAATGAGAATATAGGTAACTATCCGCTTATGGATTTGTTTCTAAATATTAAACTTAAAAGAACCAGGTTTTTTGTCAAAGTAATGCATTTTAACAGTTCGTGGTTTGAACAACGATATTATTCAACATTGCATTACCCTTATAATCAGAATACTATAAGGTTTGGATTATCCTGGGTATTTTATGACTAAAAGAGCGTGTTTGTGATTTGATATAAAAGTTATTGTCATGAAAATTAAAACAAGTTATAGTGTAATACTATTTGTGATTCTTGTATTTTCTTGTATCAGGTTGGGAAATCCTGGTCCTGAAGAGAAGAATAAATCGGTACTGGAGCAAGTGATGGAGAAAGGCGTTTTAAGGGTAGTAACCGATTTTAATTCAACTAGTTATTTTATTTACCGTGGTCAACCCATGGGTTATCAGTATGAAATGCTACAGGAGTTAGCAAATTATTTGGGTGTTAGCCTCGAAGTTATTGTGAACAATGATTTGGAGGAAAAATTTGCCATGTTGGAGAAGGGTGAGGTTGATCTTATTGCTGTAAATCTGACCGTAACGAAAGATCGACGCAAAAGAATGGCTTTTACGGTACCTCACACTCAAACCCGACAGGTTTTAGTACAACGAAAACCTGAAAACTGGCAAAAGCTTAGTAGTAAAAATCTTGAGGATAGTTTGATACGTAACCAGCTCGATCTAGCAGTAAAAACTATCTATGTTCAGCAGAATTCAGCCTATGCATGGCGCCTCAAAAACCTTTCCGATGAAATTGGAGATACAATTTTTGTTAAGGAAGTGGATGAAGGCGTTGAACAACTTATTGAGAAAGTAGCTACTGGTGATATTGATTATACAGTCTGCGACGAAATTATAGCTCAGGTTGGCGAATTGTATTATGATAATATTGATATTGCCACACCCGTGAGTTTCTATCAAAATCTTGCTTGGGCTGTTGATAAAGGCTCTGTGGATTTGAAAAAGACTATCGACAGCTGGTTAAGTGATTTTAAGAAATCAAGAAAGTATGCACTTATCAGGCATAAATATTTTAATAATAAACGATCGGCAGAGATTGTAGCAAGCGACTATTTCGCCAATATTTCCGGCAAAATATCGCCGTATGATGAGCTTATAAAAGAATTTAGCGAGGAAATAGGATGGGATTGGCGACTCGTAGCATCTATGATCTACCAGGAATCACGTTTTAATCCGCATGCAAAATCGTGGGCTGGAGCATACGGACTGATGCAGTTAATGCCGGCAACCGGTCGCCGTTTTGGAGTAAGTCCGGCTTCATCATTAAAAAATCAGATACAAGCGGGATTAAGATACATACAATGGCTCGATAAAAGGTTTTCCGATATAAAAGATTCTGAAGAACGTAAAAAGTTTATTTTGGCGGGCTATAATATTGGATTCGGACACGTGATGGATGCAAGGGCATTAACAGCCAAACATGGTAAAGATCCCAATGTATGGGATAATAATGTGGCCGATTATCTGCTATTAAAATCCAATCCGAAGTATTACAGCGATCCGGTTGTTAAGTATGGTTATTGTCGTGGAACAGAAACATATCAATATGTTGCGGATATTATGGAACGCTATGGGCATTATAAAAACCTGGTAATGCGGTAATATATAATATAAAGTATACACACTATAATTTTAATATCCCGGGATTATACCGGGATTTTTTCTTATTGTTCTGTTTAAAATTTCTCCGAATTCAGAAAGTACCATTGCTGTTGCTCCCCACACAACTTCACCTTCAATATCGAAATAGGGAGCCTGAATTTTGTATTGCTTTGTCCTGATCTGGGTAGTTTTAATTATATTATCATGAAGTAGTAATAAGGGATTAAACCAAATCATGTACTTTACTTCATTACTATCAATTGCAAATTGTGTTTTACGGGAAAGATAGAAAACAAAAGGTGTAACAATGAATCCGCTTACCTCAATATCAAACGGAGTCAAAGTTCCCAGGCATTCATGCTCTTGCAATTCAACACCAATTTCTTCCCGGGTTTCTCGAATGGCGGTTTGAAGCAATGATTTATCGCTTCTGTCGACTTTGCCTCCCGGAAAACTTATCTGGCCGCTATGATAACCCTTGTAGTCGGTTCTTTTTATAAGTATAATCTGAGGGTTATTATTCCGTGGTGAATACATTATTAGCGAAACAGCGGCCTTAATCGCTTTTGTTTTCTGTGGCTTCAACTTCGGTCGGTGTATGGGCATCATTTTTCTATGAGAAGACGTACCCGGTAATTTTTCATGCATTTCCTGACTTAATGCTTGCTCCAGAGTCATATCGGGTTATGCGTATCGGAGGGTTTTTACCGGTTCTATTCGCAGAATAATTAAGGTAGGGAGATACATTGCTATGAAAATCATAAGCAGACTTCCCAGATTAGTAAGGATAAGTATGGGCAGAGTCAGATTAACTGGGACATAGTCGAGAAAGTAAGAGGTTTGATTGAGTTTCATTATTTGGAATTTATCCTGCAAAAGCAACATGGTTATGGCTATAATGTTTCCCAAAATCATTCCTTTAATAATAAGAAATAGTGCCTGGTTGAGGAATATTCTTTTCACTGTCCGGTTATTTGCCCCGATAGCTTTTAGAACTCCGATGGTTTGTGTGCGGTCGAGAATCAGAATGATTAAACCAGATATCATATTTACTATGGCAACAATAATCATCAGTATAATCATCAGTATACCGTTCATGTCAAGAAGATTTAACCATTGGAAAATATCGGGGCGTTTTTCTTTTATATCTTCAACCCGTAATCGCGAACCGTCCTCCAGAAAATGAAAACCAGCAATATATCTTATTTCTTCGGTAATCCTGTCAATTTTTTTATAGTCAGTTATCAGTATTTCAAAACCGCTTATCTGATCGTTTGTCCATCCATATAATTTTCGGATATGATTAATGTCAACCAATATGAATTGTTTATCAAACTCTTCAAGACTGGTTTCGAATAATCCAATGATTTTGAAACGACGGGGAAGAGGTCGATCGCTGAAAAAAAACATAGGAAATTCATCTCCTACACTTAGATTAAGCAACGAAGCCAGCTTTTTTGAAATAACAACATCATTGGTTTTATCTGTATCTGTTACATGAAAAACATTGCCTTCGACCATATTCGATTTAAAAAAACTCCAATCATAATCTGGTCCAATACCTTTTGCTATAACTCCCTGATTTTCTTTACCTGCTTTAATTATACCGGGTTTGGTAGCAAATATCTGAATATGCTTAACACCGGGAATTTTTTTTAGTTCGGGTAAAAAGTCCTGATTGGCTGATATTGCGTGTGATTCAAATGATTCATTTGAATCGAAATTCAGGATTTGTACATGACCTCCAAAACCTATTACCCTGTTACGAATTTCTTTTTTAAAACCTGTAAGTACTGCCAAAGCAATAATCATAACGGCTAAGCTTAACGATATTGAAAATACCGAGAGCTGTACAATTGAACGGGAAAGCATTTTTTTGCCTTCTTTATCGAAAGTAAATCTTCGGGCTATATACGATGCAATATTCACTAATTACTGATTTCTGTTAGAGTATAAAAATACTAAATTAGCTTCGGTTATGCTATGAGCCCATGTTGAAAAACCGCAATATAATTCAGTTCAGGATAGTTACTTTTCTGGCACTATTGACCTGGGGCTGTTCTTCTGCTCAACAAGAGCAGGATATTTTTCCGGGAGCATATCAGATACAGCAGTACTTCCCTTTAATCCACAATAAAAACGTAGGGGTTGTAGTAAATCATACATCAAAACTGAATTCAGCTCATTTGGTAGATACGCTGTTAAACCTGGGTGTGAATATTCGTGTAATTTTTACTCCGGAACATGGTTTCAGAGGTTCAACAGGTGCTGGTATTGCCGTAGACAATGAAACCTATTCGAACGATTCGTTACCGGTAATATCGTTATATGGTCAAAAGAAAAAACCTGAATCAGAGGATCTTGAGGCAATTGAAGTAATGATTTTTGATCTTCAGGATGTCGGTGTCCGATTTTATACCTATTTAAGCACCCTGCATTATATTATGGAAACCTGTGCTGAACAGCAAATTCCGCTCATTATTCTGGATCGGCCAAATCCTAATGGATATTATATCGATGGCCCAGTGCTTGATTTGCAATACCAATCGTTTATCGGGCTTCATCCGATACCGGTTGTGTATGGAATGACAATTGGAGAATATGCCCAAATGATTAATGGAGAATACTGGCTTACCGATTCTCTTCAATGTGAATTAAGAGTAATTACATGCCAGCATTATACACACGCTGCTTATTATGAATTGCCTGTTCCACCTTCGCCCAATTTACGCGAAATGAAAGCCGTCTATCTTTATCCTTCTACTGCTTTTTTTGAGGGAACTGTTGTATCGGAGGGACGCGGTACGAGATTTCCTTTCCAATGGATAGGTCACCCCGATTATTCTGATCAGACTTTTTCATTTATTCCTCGATCACTGGAAGGTTACAGCCTTAATCCGAAATGGAAGAACGAGATATGCTATGGGATCGATCTACGACAAATTCCTCTCGAATCATTGCAACATCAAAGATTTATAAAACTCCAGTATTTAATCGACTTTTATGACGATCTGAATAAAGGTGAAGATTTCTTTACTGATTATTTCGATTTGTTAGCAGGTAGCAATGAATTAAGAAACCAGATTTTGAAGGGAATGACACCTGAGGAAATCCGATTATCGTGGGAAGAGGAATTAATTAGTTTTAAAAAAATCAGGGCAAAGTATTTACTCTACCCCGATTTCGAAGATTAATGCTTTATCTGGCAGCAACCGTATTTTCTACTTTTGCTTTCTCCTTTAACCGGCCAGGATAAGCTTTAAGACCCTCCTGTAAGCACTCCATAGCAATAGCTATTTGCTCTTTATTTATTACATAGGCAAGTCGGATTTCTTGTTTTCCAACACCTCCTTCGGTATAAAATCCTGCTCCGGGAGCTACCATTATTGTATTTCCTTTATACTCAAAATTGCTTAACATCCACATAGCAAATTTCTCAGCATCATCGACAGGCAGTTTGGCCATAACATAGAATGCGCCTTTGGGTTTTGAACAATAAACTCCTGGAATACTATTCAGGGCATCAACAATAAAGTTACGCCTCGAAAGGTATTCCTTATATACACTCGTCATGTATTCATCGCTCGAATCGATCGCAGCTTCTCCGGCTATCTGACCCACATACGGGGGACTTAACCGGGCCTGGCAAAACTTAAGTGCTGTATCTCGTAATTGCTTATTCCTAGTTATAAGTACTCCAGTTCGCAATCCGGTAGCACTGTAACGTTTCGATACCGAATCGATAAGAATAGCATGGTTATCGATTCCCTCGAGATTCATAATAGAATGGAATTTTTCTCCATCATAAACAAATTCCCGGTACACTTCATCGGAAAGCAGGTAAAGATCATACTTTAAAACCAGATCGCGAATCTGTTCCAGCTCTTTCCTGCTATATACATGACCAGTCGGGTTATTAGGATTGCAGATGATAATACCTCTTGTTTTCTCCGTAACCTTTTTCTCGAATTCACTGAAAGGAGGTAAAATAAAGCCATTTTCAATATGTGAAGTAATGGCTACCACATTCACATCAGTCGATGTGGCAAAGCTGTAATAATTGGCGTAGAAAGGTTCCGGTACCAGAATTTCATCACCGGCATTCAGACAGGTTAATAAAGTAATGGTAATGGCCTCGGAACCACCGGTGGTTATAAGAATATCTTCATAATTTACCGAAATATTGTGACGTTTATAATATTCGACCCATTTTCGACGCAACGATTCCATTCCGGCACTATGACTGTATCCCAAAACATTTGCCTTCAGATTCCGGATCGCCGCTAATGCCTTATCGGAGGTAGGAATATCGGGTTGCCCGATGTTTAACCTGATAACATGCTTGCCTTTACTCATAGCTTCTTCGGCAAGCGGAACCAACTTCCTGATAGGGGAGTTGGGCATAAGTGTTCCTCTTTTTGAAATCTTTGGCATGTTGTAAGTTGTTAAATGGTTATTAAAAACAAACTCACAGATAAGCGTATCTGTGAGTCACGATTATCTATATGTTTTTTTTTATTATTCAGATGCCGCATGTGCAGCTGGTTCAACATTTCCCCTGATGCGTAATACTATAGGGGCTTCAGAGGCGTTGGAATATACAGTAATTGATTTATTAAATTGTCCGATTCTTCTTGTGTCGTATTTTACCTTTATGGAAGCCGATTCAGAAGCGCCAATCGGTTCACGGGGCCATTCAGGAACAGTACAACCACACGAACTGCGCACATTACTGAGTATAAGAGGCTCTGTACCTGTATTTGTAAAAACAAATTCATAGGTACCGTCACCACCCTGCTGAATAGTACCATAATTATGCTCGGTGTCGCCATACTCAATAGACGGGCCAAATACTGATTTCACTTCCTCATTTGCGGGTGCCTGTGAACAACTCATTGAA
>CAYMQP010000210.1:0-7224 GCA_964392505.1 uncultured Bacteroidales bacterium | reverse complement strand
GAATATTGTTTTACTCATGATTAATATCTTTTAGAAACTATACAATTTTTATTCGACATAAACAAGAAATCGTAAACAAATCTCAAAATGAAATTTAAACTCAGTAAAAAAACAAGGTTCAGCGTATTTGATAATATTAAATCGAACAGGACTTGTAACTTTAAGGCTATTTATTTGGCAGGATAACAGATTCTGAGTATTTTTTAACCCTTAGTTTATTAATATTTACAAATGAATAATTTGAATTATGGAATAATAGGGAATTGCAGAAGCGGTGCATTAATCTCGGAAAAGGGTTCGATCGACTGGTGTTGTTTACCGGAGTTTACCTCTTCGTCGGTTTTCGCCAGGTTACTTGATGAAGAAAAGGGCGGATGTTTCGAGATTATTGTCAATAAAAATTACTCCGTTACTCAGCGTTATATTCCACGTACCAATTTATTGGAAACAACCTTCAAAAAAGGTATTAATGAATTCAGAATTATCGATTTTATGCCTCGGTACCATACCAGCGAAAGCGAGTATTACTCTCCCCCCGACCTTATACGTTATGTAAAATATATTTCTGGTAATCCCGAATTCAGCATTAATTTTACCCCGCACCTTGAGTTTGCACGTTATAGAACTAAAACCGTAGTTGAAGAAAATTATTTAAAGAGCTATACAACGCACGGGCCTTATGATTCGGTTTATCTTTATACTAATTTCGATAAGTTTAAAGTCGCTCAAAGAAAAACCCTGAAATTTACATCGGATGCATTTTTTCTACTGAGCTACAATCAAAAACTACTTGAACAAAGTGTTCAACGTGCTTATCTGAAAATGGAACGCACTAAGGTATACTGGCTCAACTGGTCGGAACGAACAAGTAAATATGCAAGATATAATAAGGAAATATTACGAAGTGCCCTGGCATTGAAACTTTTAAGTTATGACCGATCAGGAGCCATCGTGGCTGCTCTTACTACCTCTATTCCGGAAGCTATTGGAGGAATTCGTAACTGGGATTACCGTTATTGCTGGCTTCGTGATGCTTCAATGGTTATCAAAGTAATGTCTAATCTTGGGCACTTCCATGTAGTGCGACGATATTTGAAATTCATTCTAAACATTATACCTGATAAGGATGAGAAAATCCAAATTATGTATGGGATTCATGGTGAGCGGGCTTTACCTGAAAGAGAGTTGAAACACCTTTCTGGTTATTTGAACTCAAAACCAGTGAGAATAGGAAATGCAGCATTTAGGCAGAAACAGAACGATATCTATGGCGTTTTAATGGATGTAATATACCAGCAATTCAATATTTTCACTACCAGTCTTGAAAATAGTGAAGCACTGTGGACTATTACACGAAGCATTGTTAAAGTGGTCAAAAAGAACTGGCAAAAACCCGACCGAGGAATTTGGGAAGTTCGAACACAGCCCAGTCATTTTACATTTTCAAAGGTTCTGTGTTGGGTAGCTATCGATAGAGCATTAAAGATTGCCCGGATACTGCATATGAAAAGTTACTATGCTCCCTGGATGAAACTCCGTGATAAAATAAAAGCCGATATCTTAACAAATGCCTGGAACAATACCATAGGTTCTTTTACACAGGCATATGGAAATCATAATCTCGATGCAGCTAACCTGTTGCTTGAACCCTATGGTTTTATTGCAGCAACCGATCCTCGATATATAAGTACTGTAAAAGCAACTCAGGCTGTGCTTAGTCATAGCGGACTTATGTATCGATACCGAAATGAGGATGATTTCGGCCAACCAAATTCGTCATTTACCATTTGTACATTTTGGCTTATTAACGCTCTGAATAAAATAGGAGAAAAAGAAGTTGCTGTCGATTTGTTTGAACAGATTTTAAGTTATGGTAATCACCTAGGATTGTTTAGCGAAGGTTTGGATTTTGATACCAAGCGTTTGCTGGGTAATTTTCCTCAGGCTTATTCACATCTCTCGTTAATAGAGACTGCCATCAATCTTTCCTCAGGTGAAATAACCTTTGAAGAAAAATTGCTAAAGGCTTTACAATAATATACTATTATTCATTATTACCTAATAAATAATACCTTACTCCGATAACCGTTTCCAGTTGTCGCTGCGGAAAGGTGATGCTGGCAAACCAATTGTATTAAACAGGTTAGGCTCAGCAGTGGCACACCAGCCAAATCGCACAGCAACCGGATTGGTAACCTGCTCTGAGCTTACCTCAACTGTATTTCCTGTAATTACAGCATGAGCAGGAAAATATTGCTGATCTTCCCCTGCTATTTCGAAACAAGATAAAGGCATGCCATCTGAAATAAGACCTTTGTCTGCATATGTAAAATGAACAATAATTTTTCCTCCCTCAATAGAAATCGTGTCGTAAAGAGGGCCGCTATAAACCAGGGTATCGAAACCATAATCCTTGGCCAGAGCCCAAAGCGACAAGCGCCTTCCTACCTCCTGTTTATTGGCAGGGTGAATGTTAGTCGGATTTCCAATATCGGTGGTAACCACCATACCTGTATTAACGACATGAAGTGCCATAAACTGCGCTTCGCGTAACTCGGCTGCTGGGCTGAGTTCTTCGTCCCAATATTCATAAGGAGCAATTTGAACATAATAGAACGGAAAGTCACCCTGTCCCCAGGCTTCGCGCCAACTGGCAATCATGGCCGGAAAGAGAGTGCGGTACTCATATCCACGACCCACATTTGCTTCCCCCTGGTACCATATAGCTCCCTTAATAGTATAAGGTATTATCGGATAAATCATAGCATTGTAAAGTGTTGTGGGTGTATGCGAACCAATGGATGTCTTTATTGAAGGTCGTGAGGAATAACTATTATTATCATCGAAAAAATAGATAGTATTTTTAATTATTTCGGCAACAGGCATATAATGCCATTCCCCACTAAAAACAATCTGTTTTCCTGAATTGTTAGAAATGGTAATATCCTCCGATCCATAGATACCACCACCACCCATAATGTCGATTACTTGGACAGCTAATGTATTTTGCTCCTTTTTCAGTGTTCTGGCGGGTATATTATAATTGCGCTCTGTTTTCCAATTTCCAAGTTCAAGGATTTCTCCTATCTTATTCCCGTTTATATATGTTATATCCATATCGTCGATAGGTCCCAGATGAAGTATTGATTCATTGTCAATAAAATCTTCTGGTACCGAAAAGTTCGTGCACAACCATAGTATTCCGTCAAAATTGGGTAATACATTATCTTCCCATTTTGAAGGAACCGGCATTAATGGCCAATTGGCAACATCAGGCTCAGTTTTTAGCAAAGCTTCACTTTCAATGTTTAACGATTTATAAAAGTTATCATCATCATTGTTTATGGTTACTTTTTGAAGTTGATTCATCCATCTCATAAGTGAGTCAAAATCGGCCTCGATATATTCGAATGAATCAACAATATTTTTATAAACTGGGAAATCCTTCAGAAATGCTTTTGAAGTCCATGCCTCGGCGGGTGTACCTCCCCAACTGCTATGTATGAGCCCGACCGGGATTTCCAGTTTCCTATGTTGTTCCCTGCCAAAAAAATAAGCTGTGGCACTAAAGCTAGCAACCGTTTCTGGTGTACAAACCTTCCAGTTTCCTCCACAACTATCCAACGGTTGAGTTGATGTATTTCTGTCGACTGTGAATAGCCTAATCATTGGGTAGTTAGCAGCTGCAATCTCGTTTGCTGAATTGACAATGGTATCCGTTGGGGGCCAGCCATTAAGCGGCATCTCCATATTCGATTGCCCTGAGCAAAGCCAGACATCGCCAATTAGAATGTCTTTAAGTACAAGATTTGTATCCCTGGTTTGGAAGGCAATTTCGTATGGCCCTCCTGCATCATCAGTTTTGACAGAGATATTCCAGCTGCCGGTTTTATCGGCTTTAACCGCTTTTCTGACGCCCCATGTGGTTACAATTTCAATTTTCTTGCCCGGGGAGGCTTTCCCCCATAGCTTTACATCGGCATTACGTTGTAAAACCATTCCGGAACCTATAACAGATGGTAATTCAAATTGCTTTGATGCAGGCCTTGAACAGCCTATCAATAATAAAATCAGAATAAGTGCAGATAATTTGTTCATAATATTTCTAATCATATTGGAATTTTTTCATTGAATCAATTTAAATCGTATAACAGGTTAAATATAGTATTTATTGCCATATCTCTATTCAATATATTCAATTTCAGTATTCAATCTTATATCCTCTGCTGACGATCCGATAAGAATTTCAAATTTTCCCGGTTCAACTATCCAACCGCCTTTCGATGGATTGTAATACGAGAAAGCATCCTGATGAAGCGTTATGTAAATTGTTTTTTCTTCATCTTTCTTTAAGAATACTTTTTCAAATTCTTTTAACTCTTTTAAAGGTCTTGGCAAATCTGAAACCGGATCACTGATGTATAGTTCGGCAATCTCAGCTCCATCATATTCACCGGTGTTTTTTATGGTAAAACTAACTTCAATTCTGTCACCGTTATTAATACTGTTCTTGCTGAGATTTAAATTATCATATTCAAACGATGTGTACGAAAGTCCAAATCCGAAAGGAAATCTGGGTTCAATTCCTGTTTTATCAAAATAACGGTAACCCAGAAAAACACCTTCGGTAAAGAATACCCTTTCATCACCATCATCATCGAAATAGCTGTTATAGGTGGCATTATCCTTGAATTCTTGTTCGAAAGAAACCGGTAGCTTACCGGAAGGATTTGTAATTCCGAATAGAATTTCAGCAACGGCAATATTGCCTTCCTGCCCTGGATACCAGGCATGTACTAAGGCTTTAACATTGTTGAGCCAGGGCATAGCGACATTGCCTCCGGCATTAAGCACTACAATAGCATTATCGTTCAATTGAACCAATTTGTTTACCATTTCATCCTGACCATCGGGTAATTCCCAGGTACGATCAATTCCTTCCGTTTCATTATTCCTGTTAAATCCGACTGAAAAAACAACATAATCGCTCAATTTAGCGGCTTCCTGAGCTTCTTTCCATAAAATATCTTTCCGGTTTTTATATTCCAGTTCAGGCTGGTATCCTAACCGAATTGAGGCACCGCCTCCACCCTGAAAGTATTCCACTACTACCTTATTCTCCTTCTCTGCTTGAATCAAACCAGTATAACTCCGTACAGTCTCAGGCTGATTCTGCCAGTATTCAATAATTAAATTATTATTCAGATACACGCGATAGCCATCGTCGCCCGAGACGGCAATTCGATAGTATCCTGCAACAGGAACCTTGAAGAATCCAGTAAAACGTGCTGATAAATTGGTTTTTGATAAATTTGGAAAAATTGAATCATGTAAGGTGTGATTAAGAGTTTTAAAAACATCAGAATAAACGGGTTCCCCTTCCAGGTTTTTATTACTGTAAAATTTTGCTATTAATCCCGGTTGCCTTTCACCGTCTATATAGGTATAAAATTCACTGTTGTCATAAAAATCGGCAGGTAGTTCATTCTCAATACTCAATGCCTGGGCATGCACTATTTCTATATTATCTCCCGCAACAGTTGTAATGGCTTCAAGCAGGGACACAGGATGTAGAGGCCTAGTATAGGAACTTCCTCCTCCACCGGTAACAGCAGGGTATGCATTAATACCGATTACAGCAATTTTAATTTCCTGGTTCTTATCGAGAGGCAAAATCTTATCATCGTTCTTTAAAAGGGTTATACCTCCGCGGGCGGCATTGAGAGAAACAGAGCGAACATATTCTTCGTCGAGTACAAAACCATCACTAATGTTTACATTCTCGAAATAACCAAAACGTTCATACAGGTTTAAGATTCTGCGAACTTTATCATCGATTATAGCTTCATCAAGTTCCCCAGCTTCAATAGCTGGGATAAGTGTGTCGGGATGCATATAAACTCCTGTGGGCATTTCCAAATCGAGTCCTGCTTTGGCACAAGCTATCCCGTTGTATGTCGATGTCCAGTCGGACATCACAATTCCTTTGAAATTCCAGTCGATTTTTAGAATTTGGTTGATAAGATAATCATGTTCAGAAGCACGAATTCCATTTATTAGATTGTAAGACGTCATTACAGCGCCAACATTACCTTTCCGAACACAGACTTTGAAAGCCGGGAGGTATATTTCACGCAGGGTTCGTTCGTCCATATCAGAAGAAACATTATGACGATCATATTCCTGATAATTAGCCACATAATGCTTTGCTGTGGCCACAACACCCTGTTGTTGCATACCCTTGACATATGAGGAGGCGATTTCACCTGCCAGATAGGGATCTTCGCCCAGATATTCAAAATTTCTTCCACAGAAAGGTGCTCGATGAATATTCATAGCCGGACCCAACACAATATGCACATTTTTATTTCTGGCTTCCATTCCAATAGCTGCACCAACTTTTTCAGCCAGGTCCTTATCCCACGAGGCAGCTAGAGCAATGGAGGCAGGATAAGCTGTCGATGCCCCATAATTTCGCACTCCTACGGGTCCATCAGTCATTCGAATTTCCGGAATAGTATAAGCTTCGCAGGCACGAATATTAAACCTGTTATACCCGCCTATAAATTCAATTTTCTCCCGTAGCGACATTTTTCTGATTATCTTTTCCACCCTCCGGGTTGATCCTTCTGGTATTTTATTGCATGAAGTAAGAATTAGAATGATAAATGCAACCACTGATACCCATTTCACTTTTCTGATTCTCATAATCGTAGTTATTATTTTTTGGTTAATAATTTTATGATTCGATGATTAATGGAACATAGTAAATAAAAGTAGTACCCGCGCCCATTTCCGTATTTACAGTTATATCGCCTCCGAGTATATTTATTAAACCCCTGGCAATAGCAAGTCCTACACCACTTCCTCCGTATTCGCGTGTACTGGCTCCATTGGCCTGAGTAAATTTATCAAAAATGATATTGACTTTATCTTGAGGAATTCCAATTCCCGTATCGCTTACTGAAAACTGTAAACGTCCATTATTTAATTTCTGACATAAAAAACTAATCGTACCCTTATTGGTAAACTTGACCGCATTATCAATTAGAATAGTTGTTACTCGGTGCAATATATTAATGTCTGATATAATTGTATGTATTCCCTCACAATTCACATTAAAGCTGATTTTAAGATCTTTTTTAGATGAAATAACGGCATCCTCCAGGTGTTTTTTAATAGCATTATGTAGATCGGGTAGTGAAAATGGTTTTCTCCGGCATT
>CAYMQP010000209.1:0-7232 GCA_964392505.1 uncultured Bacteroidales bacterium | reverse complement strand
AATCTATACTATATAGGGCATAAAAAAACCCCTGAAAAATCAGGGGGTTGCAATAAATTTATTTATCCATTCGATACTCAGACCAGAATTATTCCATTTTCTTTACAGTCTTCCATCATTCTCTTCGGCCAGATACACGACTGTATTTCACCAACATGCGCTTTTCTGAGAAAATACATACAGAGTCTTGACTGGCCTATTCCTCCGCCAATTGAAAGTGGAAGCTCGTCATTTAAAAGACGTTTGTGAAAAAATAGTTCTTTCCTGTCGATATTTCCACTTATTTCAAGCTGTTTAAGGAGTGTTTCCTTATTTACACGTATTCCCATCGATGATATTTCAAAGGCTAAATCCAATAACGGATTCCATAAAATTATATCACCATTTAATCCTTTGAAATTCCCTGATGTTGGAGTTATCCAATCGTCGTAATCGGGTGCACGGCCATCATGCGGTTTTCCATCGGCCAGAGCACCTCCAATTCCTATAACATATATGGCTCCATGTTTTTTTACTATTTCAGTCTCACGACGCAAAGGAGTAAAATCCGGATAATGCTCCTGCAATTCTTCGGCATGTATAAATACTATTTCATCTGGCAATGTGGGAACTAATTGTGGATAATTTTCATAAATAATAAATTCGGTGCGTTTAAGTACTTCATAAATCTTTCTGACAATATATTTCAGAAAATCAAGATTACGTTCCTCTTCTTTTATCACTCTTTCCCAATCCCACTGATCGACATACAATGAATGTAAATTATCGAGCTCCTCATCAGGCCGGATAGCATTCATATCAGTATATATACCATATCCCTCGTCAATATCATAATCGGCTATCGCCAGTCGTTTCCACTTGGCCAGACTATTAACAACTTCAGCTTCACGACCATCGAGGTCTCTGATGGGAAATGATACTTTGTGTTCCACGCCGTTCAAATCGTCGTTAATACCGGTACCTTTTAAAACAAACAAAGGAGCCGTTACACGCCGTAGCCGAAGTTCTCCGGCCAAGTTTTCCTGAAATGTATCTTTTACTAATTTTATTGCTTTCTCGGTTTGTTTCAGATCAAGCAGACTTTTGTAATTTTTTGGTAGTATAAGTTTTCTCATATGGTACTTTTTATATTATTTGTCAAACCCGGTTATTTTATTTTCGAGCGACCGCTAAGATAACAATTGTATTCTAAAAAAGAAGGATGGCAAAGCCATCCTCCCATGAAACTATATTAAGACACCCAAATAAATATTTAGCTTGCTGTTTTTTCTGTTGTATCAATATGTATTTCCGCTGCCCTTCCTGACGGATCGGTATTTTTTTGCCATTTAGGAACCCATTTCAATACAGTTTTAATACTGTGCTTCTCAGGATAGAATTTTTCAAATACCTTCCGGAAATAAAATGCTTCTTTTGAATCCGGTGTATTATGAGGATATCTTTTTACTGCAGTAGCAAACTCGGCATCGGATATAACTTTTGAACAGTATGCCTTTACCGAATCGATCCAGTTATATCCAACTCCATCGCCGAATTGTTCCTTTTGCCGCCAAAGAATCTCATCGGGCAAATAAGGATCATCTTTAACATCGAAAGCCTTTCGCAAAGGCCACTTTTCAATTTTACCATTTAACCTGTCAGGCCGTTTGTATTTCGGATGCATCGACATGGCTACCTGTAGGAATCCTTTATCGAGAAAGGGCACCCTGGCCTCCAAACCTGTAGCCATTGTAGCTTTATCGGCTCGTAAACAGTCGGCTGTCGACAAAAGGAACACACGCCTGATGGTTTCTTTCTGGAATTCATCATCGGAGGATGCGTTATGAAAATACAGATAACCACCAAAAATTTCATCGGAGCCTTCACCCGAAAGCACTACTTTAATTCCCATATCGGTAATAGCTTTCGACAGGAAATACATAGGTGTAGCGGCCCTAATTGTAGTTACATCGTAAGTTTCAAGATGCCATATAACTTTTTCCAGTGCATTTAAACCTTCTTCGATAGTGAAAAATATTTCATGATGAATTGTTCCGATATAATCAGCTACTTTTCGGGCTGCAACAAGATCGGTAGCATCCGGATGAATTCCGACGGAAAAAGAGTGCAATTCCTGTCCGGAATTATGGAGTAATTTCTTTGTTACAGAAGCTGTAAGGCTCGAATCAAGACCTCCTGATAGTAAAACACCTAAAGGAACATCGCTCATTAAACGTTTTTTTGTCGCATGAACAAATGCCTCGTGTAATTTTTCAGGATTAAATTCCTCGTTACATACTCTATAATCTGCCCATGAAGGATTAAAATAACGTACAAATCCGGTTTCGGGTGTATAGTAATGACCCGGAGGAAATGCTTCCAATGTGGAGCACTGATCCGAAATAGCCTTTAACTCGGAACTGAAATACATGTTACCTAATGAGTCTTTTCCATAGAACAATGGTTTAACTCCAATAGGATCGCGGGCTGCCATAAATTTGTCACCATCAATAACAACAAAAGAGAAAACGCCATCAAGCATGTTACAAAAGTCGTAGCCATACTTTTCAAAAAGATGAACGATTACCTCACTATCGCATGTAGTCCTGAACTGATGTCCTTTTAATTCGTTCTTACGTAACTGTATATGATTGTAAATTTCTCCATTATGCATTACCCATGCCGTGTCAGTTCCCTGAATTGGTTGCGTACCAGTATTCAGGTCAATAATCGATAGCCTTTCGTGTGTTAATATCGAACCATTCGGAGCTTCATACATTCCCCACTCATCAGGTCCCCGGTGTTTCTGACGTTTGGATAACTGCTGCACAATATCTTTATCTGCTTTTCCTATTATGGCTAATATCCCGCACATAGCTATAAAGACTCTTATTTAATTTTACAATTTATAATATAAAAATATATATTATTTATATTTATTAAGTAAAATATAATAATAACTTATATTTTTAATATTTACTATGCAAATATATTAATTAATCAAATAAATTCAAATTTCTATTAAACATTTAACAAATAAATTTTATCTTTGCTTATAAATTGTAACATATTTAATGAATAAAATAATAATTTGTTTATAATATGAAATCATATAGTAATTCACTTATAGATAGTCTCGACCGGAAGATACTCTCAATACTGACTAAAAATGCCCGTATTCCTTTTCTCGAAGTAGCCCGTGAATGTAATGTATCGGGAGCAGCAATTCACCAGAGGGTACAACGACTTACCAAGCTTGGTATTATTGCAGGATCTCAGTTTATTGTCGATCCCAAAAAATTAGGCTATCATACCTGTGCCTACATTGGTATATTTTTAGACAATGCGGGTCTCTTCCCGGATGTTTCAGAACGGTTACTCAAAATTCCCGAAATCATACAATGTCATTATACTACGGGGCAATATGCCATGTTTATTAAAGTATATGCTAAGGATAATGAGCATCTTCGTCAGGTGCTTGCTGATAAAATCCAATCGATTAACGGAATTATGCGTACAGAGACATTTATTTCACTCGACGTAATGGTAAATCGGCAACTACCCATTCTTGAAAATCCGGGAGAAGAAATAAAATTACGAAGAAAGAAAAGTTGATTCGGTTATTTCTTATGTATTAAATGGTGTATGCTTCTTTTATTTTTGAAACGGTATTAACCTGTACTTTCCCTGGTTATAAATGACATGTTATATTATAAGATTGAGAAATATTCAATATTGATTATCTACATGATTTTTAATCAGTGAATCATTGTATAAAAATGGAATTGAATTCCTCGATTTTACAAATGATTTTTTAAATGCTCAGGGATTACCTGATAAAAAATTTTTTAAAGTGGATGGACTTCACCTTAACGATAGCAGTTATGCGATATGGACAAAGAGGTTAAAGCCTTTGTTAATTGAAGATAGATAGAATTGATTCTTATTGGAGGTTATTTCCCAATATAATAAAAGGTCTATACAGACCTTTTATATAAACTTATAAATTCTTTGTAAAATCCAGTAATAAGCTAACTGAATTAATTGCAACGAGTATAATTATATAACAACCATCCGAATTTTAGCAGCTATTGCCCCATCAATTATAAGCAAGCATTGATAAATTCCCTCATCAAGATCTGATGTGTCATACGTTACTGTATATTCACCAGGTACAACCGCTTCATCAATAAGTGTTGTAATAATTTGACCTAGTGAATTAATAACTATAATCCGGACATCGCATGAATTGGTTAAAGAATATGTAATAGTTGTTGATTCATTACAAGGATTTGGATAATTACTTAATTCAGGGGCTTCAGCTACTTCGGTATTGTCAATCAGATCAGTAGGAAAAACGTCATCCCATTCTTCATTCTCACCCAATTCTTCAGGGATTTGAAATCCTGGTTCTAATACAAGTAATGCTGTATAATTAGTAAGTATATATTCTTTTATACTCGTATTAATAATTTGATTTATTACCTGTGTACTTTGCTCCATGCTGTATAGATCTTTAATTTTTTGTGCTGCCCATACTTTCTGTATTATTGTATCGCCAGTAAATATTTCATTACTTTTAATTGTATCAATAGTGTAGTAAACCTGATCATCACTATCCTGTCCGAATATCGATATATAAAAGGGTGGTTCACCCACATACTGACCAACAATACAGAAGGACTCATCGTTATATGTAAGACTTTCGGAACCCTGCAAGGTATAATTCGAAAAAGCATACCCTCCTTCGGATTGTATAAAAACTTCAAGGCTTTTAAAATAGCCCGACAACCTGTGGTTTACTTTTTCCAGCATGGATAATAACGAATACTGCCTGATAGAATAGTATTCGCCCACAGTTAGTTGACTCAGACGAGTATAAAGATATTCATTGCCTCTGAAATATTGACCTCCTATATAATGCATTTCACTGGTGTAATAATATTGATCATCAAGATCGATAATGTGAATGGGAATTTCAGTTCCTTCAAGCGATTCCATGTAATCATTAATCAGTGCATTAGCTTCATTACCACTCCCGTTGGAATTTGAACTAGCAACAAGTACCAACGATCCATCAGCATCTTTATTTTTCAGATAATTTATTCCATCGACAAGTAGTGTAGGCATATTGGAATAAGAGTTCATTAACTCGGGATCGAGACTGCCGAAAAAGTCGGATATACTTGCAGAATCAGCCGGTACCCATTCTGTGCTGGGAAATGAAGTAACCATTCCTGAGAATAAAACATTAAATGAATCTAGTGGAGTGAAGGTATTTGAAATAGAATATTCCAGATCGTTTAGAATATCTTCTTTTGAGTAGGCACTGCAATTTTCATCAATATAATCAACCAAGAATACGGCTTTTCGATTCCTATTTACATCAAAGAGTGAACTATGATTAAATGCCAATTCATAGTAATTATTATTGTGTTCTTCATCTCTATATGTTAGCATATGAAGCGGATTATCGGAATTTTCATTAAAAACCATACTAATCGATGAATATTGCTCAAGGTCGGAAATACAAGCCATTTCACATAATCCAAAATCAATGTCGAGGACCGGATTAAAATCGACTTCTTCATTTTCAAGAATTCTAGGTGAACCATATACTGAATCACCCTTAAAAGCAAGCCGAAACGAATCGGGTAATTCTTCTGAAAGCTTAAGAATATTAAAAGGTGTGATTACCATTGAGTTATTAGCTAGAATGTTCTGAATAGGTGCGATATACTTTATTTTAATTTTTCTTGGTAATTCAGTTAGAAGTGGGAAAATCTTAATATTGTATTCGTTAGCTCCAACTTTTGTAAGTATTGCAGGATCAATTCTGCGCTCAACAATACTTTCATAGATCAACGAGGCCGTCCATCTGTCAAACATTAGCCCACGAACAGGCTCATTATTAATCCAAAGGTATAGCTCTCTTACCTGACTTTCCTCCGGTAGATTGAAATTCATTACAACTTCTAGAGAATCATAATCATCGTAAATGATGCCTCCTGTAGAAAAATCGAGAACTAAAGTACATTCCGCGTACAAACCCTTCGGTTCGATTAACAACGAAGCCGATTCGATATACCCGGGTTCCTCCCAACCCCAGTACATTACATGATTCAAGATCAGATTTTCATGTGCATTGGTTTTAATTAGTATAAAAAAAACCATAACGAGTAGTGTAATAATCTTTTTCATAATAAAAAATATTTAATTGTTTTAATTTGATTAGAGTTTTAGTATTTTTTTTGAATACTGTTTCCCATTTATAATGACCTGACATATTATTATTCCTTTTGGCCACGTTTCAGTATTGAGATGAACTAAGTCGCTTGATTTTATTGCCCTTTCCTTTATTGACTTAATCATTCTGCCATCGAGTGAATAGAAACTCAGATTAACTTGTTCAGTTAGTTCTACATTAGTTCTTATAATAAGTTGATCATAGAAAGGATTAGGATAGATAAATATATCGTCCTCACTGTCAGAATATTCATTTCCAATTAAGGATATATTTTCGGAACGGTTGATACCATTATTCGTTGCTAGCCAAATGGTTTCATTGGAATCAAAGAAAATATCATTCACATATGCACTTGATAATCCCTGAGAAACCGAGTAATGGATCCAATTTGATCCATCGAACGAATAAATACCTTCACCATACTTACTTACCCAAATATTTGAATTTCGACCCTCTTCTATTGCAGGGAAATAATTCCAATCCTGATCGAAATACCTGATAATATGCTTGCCATCGAATTGTATAAGAACTTCATAACAAGCCAGCCATAAGTTGTTTCTTGAATCCGCCAATATATTATGGACTATATATTGATCCCTGAATTGAGAAATTGTTACCCACGATGTTCCATCATATATACTTATTAGCGCATTATCGGATACTACATAGATCTTACCATCCATATTAACATCCATAGCTATTACATTATTCGAAGCCAAGCCAAGTGATGCTGTGAATCGAATCCATTCAGTACCATTAAATTTGAATACTCCGTTATAGTATGTGCCTACCCAGATATTACCTGACAGATCAATTTCGATACATGAAATATAATTAAAATCAACTCCATTGACCGCAGTATAGGTAGTCCATTGAGCTCCATCAAATTTCTTCACGTCGTAATATGTTTGGAGCCAAATATTTCCCTTCAAATCGCATAGTAATCCTTCGTAATTATTACCGGATAATCCGCTCGTTTGATCAATGATTGACCAGTTAAACCCTT
>CAYMQP010000208.1:1090-7243 GCA_964392505.1 uncultured Bacteroidales bacterium | reverse complement strand
GTGTGAATGCCAGCGTGAATAGGCTCTCTCGTGAAGATAAGCTTCCTTAAAATACTTAACATAATCTTCAGAATTAAGAACACTGGGCATATTGGTAGGAGAATTGATACCGTAGTAAGCATTGTAGGAAGCAGCTCCCTTACCTTCGGTACCTTTTTTTGTTGAAATCAATATTACACCATTAGCTGCCTCACTACCATAAATAGCTGCAGATGCAGCATCTTTGAGAATTTCAATCGACTGAATATCGTTGGGATTTAAATCCTCAATTCCACCAACTTTAATTCCATCTACCACAAAGAGTGGAGAACTGATATAATTTGATCCTACTCCTCGCACTCTCAAAGTCATCCCTGCTCCTGGAGATCCTGAATTTTGTGCTATTGAAACCCCGGAAACTTTACCCTGCAAAGCTTGTTCGACACGTAGATTATTAGTCTGGTTTAATTCTTCACCATCAACTTTATCGATTGCTCCGGTAACCAGACTTTTTTTAGTAACACCATACCCGACGACTACAACCTCATCGAGCAGCTGTTGCTCTAGTCGAAGATTAACATTAATAACACTGTGGTCGCCAACAGTAATCTCCTGGGTTACATAGCCCACATAAGAGAATAACAGCATAGATGATTCGTCTATATCGCCCTCGATAGTGTAGTTACCATCGAGATCGGTTACAACACCGGTTGTTGTTCCTTTAAGTAGCACGGTTGCCCCGGGGAGTCCCATTCCGTCATCACCCGTGACAACACCTGAAATACTGCGCTGCTGGCCTAATATGATTATATTAAAGAATAGCAGTGCACATACTGATGCTAATACTTTTTTATTCATACGAATTTTACGTTAGGATTAATTAATATCGAGAATAAAATTAAAGCTTATTAAAAGCTCTGGAAAATATTTAACTACATCTGTGACTCTACAGTACCTCAGTAAAAACTCTACAAAATATTGTTATAGTATTGATTTAATGATTATTAGATGATTAAAATTATACTCCGTGTAAGATATACTGATTACATCATTGATGAAGAGTCAAGTCTTTAGAAGAGTAAATAGCCAGCGATTTTCTTGATGGACACCCAACTAATTTTTATTTAAAGGTAAAATAATATCAAATCGACAGCCTCGTCCTTCTTAGGATTCAACACTAATCTCACCTCCTAATTAATTCAGCAGCTTCTTTATTATGGTAAGATCTATGCTGGTACTATATATATTTTTTCAGTTTTTTTATTAAAGTATGCGTAATTATGATATAAACCAAATAAGGTTTTAATACGCTTGGAATGAAATTATTATTATGAAGTTATAAAAAATATGGATTATTTATATCGTGACTAATTTGCAGGACAGATTATCCGAAATCGGTATTCAGCTTGATCAGTTTTACTACATCCGGTATTTGATCCTTAAAGGCATGATTTCCCAATAAAACGAAATCAGCAAGTTCCTGGTTCGGCTTTACGAATTTAAGATACATAGGGTAAACAAACTGGTCATATTGTTTTTTAACCGACTTAAGCGAACGGTTTCGTTCTCTGGTATCTCTTTCCATTCGACGTTTTAAACGAATGTCATCCGGTGTATCAATAAAGATTTTCAGATTGATTAATGATGTCAAAGCGGCTAGGTTAAATAAGAATAAACCCTCGAGAATAATATATTGCCTGTATTTAAGCAGACGTGGTATATTACTGCGGGTATGGGTAATAAAATCGTAAACCGGAATCTTGGTTGGATACCCTTGGCCCAGGTTCCTGAGATCTTTAGCTAACTTTTCAATTTCGATACTTTCAGGATGATCGTAATTTACTTCTGCCGGATCGAATCCCTTACGAATGAAGTCGATGTAATAATCGTCGAGCGACAGGAAGTTCGTATGTTCTTTTCCAAGAGCCTCAACCAATTCATTGGCTAGCGTTGTTTTCCCGCTGGCACTGCCTCCGCAGATACCTATAATAAAGGATTTCAATAATAAATTTATTTCAGAATCCGAAAGAATTATATTATTTATATAGTCTTAAGTTTCTTCATTGGTAATCATGTCTTCAATAAGGAGAGCAGCTTTCCGGACCACATTAGTGCAAAAATCCTGAAAGACATGTTCATCCCGAAGCCTTTGTAAAACTTCAGGCTTACTGATATCTGCATGTAACAGCTCGTTACACTCAATGGAACCAAATTCGCTTTTAAAACTAGCAGTAAAATCATCGATTTTCTTTCGTACCAGTTCTTTCTGCTCTTTATCGTTGGCATTATCTGTTCCGTATTTAAGTCCGAGTATGATAAAGGCACCCAAAACAGCCCCACATATTTTGCCATTGTAATTACCCCCTGCTCCCAGACCGGTACCTAATTTTAAAGATAGATCGCGCGATATACCTAACCCAGGTCCAAATGTCGAAACAATCGATTGAGCACAATTAAATCCATTGCTAAACGATTCACTTGCTATTTTTCCTTGCATACTCTTATTATTTTATAAAATCAATATTAATTCTGGTTAAGTAAAAATATGGTATGACAGGCTGCTATTCCTGCTGTTTCAGTACGTAAACGGCTATTCCCCAGACTTATAATTTTAAAACCTTTCATTGCAGCTTTTTCTACTTCCGATGGAGAAAAACCACCTTCGGGTCCTATAAGTATTAGAATGTTTTTCCCAAAAATATAAGAATTCTTCAATAATTTATTTCCCTCTGCACCATAATATGCTATAAATAACTGATAATCCGATGGAACAAACTTAAGAAATTCATCGAGAGAAATTACAGGATTGAGATTGGGCTTAACAGCTTTTAGCGATTGTTTCATGGCTGATATTATAATTTTCTCGAGCCTTTCGGGACGCAACACTTTTCGTTCAGAATGCTGTGTAATAATTGGCGTAATTTCGTCAATTCCGATTTCGGTAACCTTTTCGAGAAACCATTCAAAACGACTAATATTTTTTATTGGAGCTATACCTATATGCAACTTGTAGTTATGGCCAGTTTCTTCCTTTCTTTTATTTGTAATACGTACCGTAAGGTTTTTCTTTGAAACGGTTTCGAGGTCAGCATCATAGAAAAATCCCTTACCGTCGGTAAGGGTAACTGAATCGCCTGTTTTCAAGCGTAATACATGTAAAGCATGCTTCAATTCCTCATCAGGTAATATTAAGGTATCGCCTGTAATATCGGGTGTGTAAAACAAATACATAAAATGCGCATCTTTGCACCAAAGATAAACAAAACAGCTTTTGAAACTAATAGGATTACTCTCCGATACACATGGCTATATCGATGACCGTATTCTGCATCACCTGAAAGATGCCGACGAAATCTGGCATGCCGGGGATATCGGGGATAAGGAAATATTGGTACAACTGGAAAGACATAAACCTGTGCGTGCAGTATATGGAAATATCGATGATAGCCGTATCAGGACTTCCTTACCTGAAATACAGCGTTTTTTTTGCGAACAGGTAGATGTAATGATAAAACATATTGGTGGATATCCAGGGCGGTACGACCGTTCGTTATGGCCTATTATCAGGAATAATCCCCCGAAGCTATTTATTTCGGGACATTCGCATATTCTGAAAGTGATACCCGACAAGCGCTTTAATTTGTTGCACATTAACCCCGGAGCTGCTGGAAAAACAGGATTGCATAAGGTACGAACACTAGTTCGTTTTATTATTGATGGTGTGGATATTCGTGACCTCGAGGTGGTAGAGTTGGAGAAGAGGTAAGATTTTATTCCATATCATCCTCTTCCGAAGGCACTCCTTCCATAGCCCGCCGGTACTTCTGGTAGAAGGCATCTCGTTTTCGGTCGGTGGAAATCAGGTATAGATAGGAGGTTTCGCCACGGGGAACTTTCAGCTTACGTTCGCGGGGTTTCATATTCATGATGGTTTCGACATATTCCCGATTACTCGAAAGGGTTTGCATTACCCCGCGGGTATAACCAAAGTAATAATAAGTATGGCGATCGATTTCGAGGAAAAAATCAAAAACATCGCCACTGCGCTTTATTTGCAGCTCCATATACCCATTTACCAGTTTGTTAATCTGTACATTGTCGATACTGGCAATACCAATCTTTCCGACTGATTGGTATGAGTTCGTCATATCGTTCCATTTGAGCTTCAGATCGCTGAAAATATATGTATGTTTGAGCTCGGAAGGTAACTCACTTATGGTGCCGAACAGGGTTAATTCATCTGATAATTGCTGTGCTTTTTCTACTCCAACCCATGCATTCATGGTTTTCTTCCATACCGAACGGTTCATATTAACCGGATCGAGTCCCTGGGCACTGTCGATTTCGTTGGCCATTAGTGAGATCATGGCTTGATCCATATAAAAATCGACCGCAAGTACAATATCTAAAGTGGATTCATTTTTAGGAAGCTCGTGTCGAACATTTCCGTATGCATTGAGTTTTACCTGTCCGAGGTCCTCACCCAGATCGATCTTACCCTCTCCGTATAATAGGCATTCTTCGCGTTGTAAACTAAGGTAGTCCTCCGAGAGGTTAAAATTGTGTATCTTCTCTTTCGTTCCGATCTTGTATAGCTGTGCAGCCCGGTCGTAATACAAAAAACCATGCGACGATATAATTGTCTTATCGCTGTAACTTTTATGCGGGCTCAGGAAAGCCGGGTATATATGAACGGAATCGTAATACATGTACAACCCGGCATGTATTTTCTGTCTGTTTATATCGACTGGTTGTTCGGCCAGAGGTATATAGATATTATTCGGATCGATAACCGTTTGGAAATACAGCCATGAGGGTAAGGGGTGATCGCAGTTATGTTCAATTTTCACACACCCCTTAAAGGTAAGTAGCGAATCGAGTGCACGTAGAAAAGCCCGTCCCTGGAACTGATATACTGGGCTGAGTCTGAAATTCGCCGCCTCATAAATATCGCCAGTGGCTACAGTAATGCCCGAATCGACTTTAATATCGTTAAAATGTATAATCTGAACCTTGTTGTTTTCATCTATATAATCGTAATTACCAAAACCAGAGTAATAATTCCTGCTTGTGATGTTAAGTGTAGCTGTATGTATGCTATGATATTTAGTATTTTTATTCGCTCTGATACGTGCTTTCTCGAGGGTACTCATTTTTGCATCGCGTTCAATAGTAACTTCTCCCTGATCGGGATATATACGCGCATCGGCCACTTCGATAAACTTAACACCCTTGGCATTGATATGATTCTTTTCATAATCGTAACTGGCCAATGGAGCAACAAAATTCAGCGAATCCTGGTCGGGATGCAACGATATGTATCTGGGTCCTTCGGGTTCAGTATCTTCATCGGTATAATCAACCTCCGCGGAGGCAGCTGGAGAACCCATAGATAATTTTTTATTGTCCATATCCCAGGTAAAATAATCGATATAACTTACGTATTTATTATCCGGAAAATCGACTAAAGTAAAATCCTCATTCGATTTAAACCACCCCTTTCTCTGCTGATAATTAATATTGGCACTCACATTTTCACTCAGTACAGTAAAGCCTTCAGTATAAAGCGATTTCAGAAAGAAATCGGCCGTATCGGAACTAATATCATTTGCCTTATATGTGAAAAGGTTGGAACGTAGATCGGAATTGCTAAGATCCATTCTGCCTTCACCAGAAAGACCGGAAGGACGTAAAGTAAGGTTTCCGCTCAGGAAAGTTGAATCGTTAAACATGTTGAAATCAGTGTCGGTTTTATCGATATACATTATATCGGCATAAGGCAACCAATGAATATAATTATTGACTGAGCTCACTTTCGGATATTGCGGTTCAGTAGTTTGCTCTGCTATCTCAAACCTGGCAGACTGTGTGTTCATAGAATCGGGATAGAAAATGAAATCGTCCGACCAGGTAGTTGAAGTTAGGTATTCCAATTTACCACTACCTCTCAGTCCATAGTTTGAAAGCCATATTTCATTAAAGTAGGTTCCCTTACCATTATAAACCGGAAAACCATCAGAAGGTGTTTTATGCCTGAATCCTAATGAATTATCAGGTTGTAAACACAATTCTTGCTCAAATTGTGGGAAAATTCCCGCCGATACAAATCCGCCCTGGAAGTATAGATCGCGCCAGTTAAAGTTGTCGAGACTATCCATTTCGAAAGGATATACC
>CAYMQP010000208.1:0-1080 GCA_964392505.1 uncultured Bacteroidales bacterium | reverse complement strand
CCCTGAATTTTTCGATTATCAAAGAAAACATAGGAGTTCTCCTTGCTAATAAATATCGGGTATTCCGGAAAGCTTTTACGCCCCGATTTGTTATCGGGCTTATCAATTAATACTTCACCGGTTATATATTTGAGATGGTTCTGCACAAGATCGATTATGGGAAGTCCGTAATTATCCTTCCTTTTTGTAATAAACTCGATTTGAAGCGAATCGACATTCTGAAGGTTGATCTTAAACGAATCGTAGCTGAAAAAGAAATTATTCCCGAAGAAAGTCAACAAACCGGCCTCTACCACTCCGTCGAACTGGAAATTACGGTTATTCTTAACAATTATTCTACTATGCTTCGGATAGATCCATACGTTTTGTGAATCGCTAACATGAATTTCGGGTATTCCATTAATGATAAGGTCGTTAGTTTGAATATTGTAAACCGCATTTTCGAGCGGAGCCTCAACACGCGATGAAAAACCAATAACATCATAATCGATTTTGTTGATGCTGGCTGCCAAATAGTCGTAAAGCCTGGGTTTAAGGGTAACCGTTTCGGTATTCATGTCATAAAACACAAAACCACCGAAAGCCATTCGCATCATCTGATGCTGCACTTCCTGCAACGGCATCTTCTGATAATCGGCATAAGCCTCAATGGGAAATTCGTCACTACCGTAAAGAGTAGCAAATTTCTTTAACAGATATAACGGATGCTCCTGATCGAGCATCATCATTCCCATAAACTTATTATAATTGAAATAATTTACCGACTCGAAATAAGCATTTCCAATAGCGGCACCACGTGGTGCAGTAAAACGCATAAAATTCTCATCCATTCGCCAGGTAAGCTGATCGAAATTCATATCGAGCTTATGGTACGAATTAGAGTAGGGCCCCTGCGATGAGTAATTATCAGTTTTCAGCAATGTGAGTTCACGGATCTTCACCCGGTAAGTAAAAAACAGATCGGGATGATAAATGGAATCCTGACGAAGTTTTATGGATATTGCAGTGCGTAGACTTGAAACCCTGTCGGTACGGAATCCGAAATAAACCGATGAAGCTGTTAGTACAAGGGTGTCGTTC
>CAYMQP010000207.1:0-7283 GCA_964392505.1 uncultured Bacteroidales bacterium | reverse complement strand
AGCATCGGCTGTCATCGATTCAGTTTCACATCCAAGGACGATCTCACTAGCTGTAGGCGCTTCCGAACCCCCTGCCAATACTACATAGAATATTTCACCATCCATGTTTGAACTGACAACTATATAAGTATATTCTTCATTAAGGCTGTCAGCAACATGGCTCAGAGTGGCTGTAGGCGCAGTACTGTTTCCAAGAGTTAGTTCGGGATAATCCTTTTTTTCCACACAGCCAATGAATACTAAGGTCCCAAGAACCAAGCCTATTGCGATATGTAATTTAGATCTTTTCATATTTCAAAATATTAAGGTGGTTATTTGTGTGATTCCAACTCTTCGGTTATCCTTCTGTTTCTTCCCTCCAGAATTCTGGCTGCAGCTTTATCGCTGAGAGTTACTATGTATTCGCCAATATCCTGAGGTGGTTGATCGCCTCCATATACCGATACATAGAAAACAATATCTAATTCTTTAGAAGCAGCGTTGAACGAACCGGGAGCGGGATAGGGTTGAGCCCAATAATCCCATTCATCATTAGTAGTACCAATGTATTGAACGCTAGGTATTTCAACTACAAAGTTAGTGGCATCCTCATCGTTCATATGAATCGTAATTGAGTATGGTCCATCGGTCCAGGTTTCTCCCCACGCATCGATTTGTTCCTGATAGAAACCACTGGTTATTACCAAATCGTAGTAATCTTCACCTGCCTCAATAGTAAGGCCGGGACTTGCCGGTACAGTGGCTCCTAAAATATATCCCAAGTAGTCACCCTGATAATCACCAGGGAATTCTTCCTGTAAATAAGGATAATATTTCTGTATTTTTAATATATATATATTATTATACGAATCACTCGCTACTGTACCATCATTCAATTGAATAAGGATACTATCAATTTCCCCGAATTCTAATGAATCATACGTTCCGGAAACAGTTAATGCACCTGTGAAATCTCCGGCAGAAATGGTAACACTTTGTTCAGCCGTAACTCCTTTTTCGCCAGGAACAATTGTTGATTTAACTATGTTGCCGTCGATTTCAGCAGAATCGAGAAATTCAACAGGCATAGTAATATCAGCATCAGCTACATCGCCAATTATCTGGAACTGAACACTAAATGTTATAGTATCGCCCTCCAGTACAAAGTATGTCCCACTACTATTAAGAAACTGGACATAATTATCGCCATCGTAGGTGTACTGGTATTCATACTTCTTACACGAAGTTGCAATGAGTACGATCAGTGCAAGAAGTGTAAGTATATTTTTGATATTTTTCATAGTTATTTGCATTTTGATATTAATTAGTATCCGGGATTTTGTTGTTCTGCTATAACTGGATTAGCCTGTATTTCCCTGTCGGGAATCGGATATGCATACAGGTAACTTCCATATTCGACTTCAGCAATAATATTCGGACTGGTCAAATCGGTACGAACAACATTTTCGTGCCAACGCTGTAAATCCCATAGTCTATGACCCTCGAAACAAAGCTCTTTTCTTCTTTCCACCTTAATACGATTTACAAGAGCAGCACCTGCTTCAAGTACAGGAGAAGCTCCTGCTCGATCAGCAATAGCACTTGCCAGTGTAGCAGCAGTTTCGTCGTTGCCCAGTAAAGCTTCAGCTTCAGCAGCATTCAGGTACATTTCGGCGAGCCTGAAAATCGGGTGATTGTTTATAGCAACATTAACCTGACTTTCAGGAATTGTATAATCGTCTCTACGACCCGGGAACTTCTCAATAAAGATTTCATCGCCACTTTCACGGAACCAGCCTAATCTGACATCACCGGCGTCGTAAAGATCAAGTAAGTCGTGAGTAACCAAAATATCGCCATAACCTGTTTCCATATACATCGATCCTAACATATCTACCGACCAGCTATCCGTTTCAGTAAATTTCAAATAAAATACTTGTTCTGAATGCATGTCGTATGCATTGAGGAACCAGGAATCAATAAAATTGGCCTGGGAAATCAAAGCATACTGGCCACTATTTATAACAGCCATAGCATAATCGCTGGCATTCTGCAGGTTGGTAACACTTGGTTCAGATGTGGGATCTTCCGGATCCACCATATAAAGGTAAACTCTGGAAAGCAATGCCCTTGCTGCATTAATACCAATATAGAAAGAACTTGAAGCAGGGCCTAATAAATCAATGGCACCAAGTGTTTCCCCGTCGCCTTCAAGATCGAGTAATATCTGGTTATATATATCCTCAACCATAGCTCTTCCGGGATTGTCATCTACACCAACCGGTTCAATAATTAATGGCACCCCATAATGGGTATAAGAACCGTCATAAGAATAGGTCTGGCCAAAATAATTTACCAGTTCGAAGTATATCAGTGCCCGCATAACAAGGGCTTCTCCCAAAATCTGATCCCTGGTTGCTTCTTCTTCCTCAATGACCTCAAGGGCTGCAACATCCAGCAAAAGTTTATTGATCCGATATAAGGTCTGATATCCATAATTCCATACTCCGGTAATCCATCCATCATTAGTAGAAAAGTTCCACTGATAAATACTGATGAATCTACCGGCATTTTGTGCATTCATTCTTGAGTTGTCAGCTGCCAGGTCGGCTATAATATAAAGATCCCTGGCAAAAAGTTGAATTTCCTGAAGCCCGTCGTAGCATCCATTGAGTGCTACCTGAGCATCATCCAAATTCAGTATGGCATCATTTGCATTAATAGCCTGATGAAGGTCTTGGTCGAGAAACTTCTCACAAGATACCAGGCTTATTGCAAAGATTGCTAAAACAATATATTGCGTGATTTTTTTCATGATAATCTTTGTTTAAGCGTTAATTAGAATGTAAGGTCTAAACCCACCGAATAAGTTTTTGGATTCGGGTATTTAAACCACGAGGTACCATCAAGAGAACTTTCAGGATCCCAACCTGAAAATTTAGTCCAGGTATAGATATTCTCTCCCATGAGATAGATTCGAAGTCCCTCAACTTTAATCTTCTGTAAAATGGTTTTCGGTACAGTATAAGATAATGTGACATTTTTCAGTCTCAGATACGATCCGTCTTCAAGATGGCGTGTAGAGTTTTTGTTACTCCATGGAGCACCATCGATACGCATTGGAACCTCTGTAATATCGCCGGGTTCCTGCCATCTGCCAAGCTGGCGACGATCGACATTAGCTGTTCCTCCACCATCGGATGATAAGTATCGATCGGAATTATTGAAAATTGAATTACCGTACATCCCATAAAACTGAATCGAAAGATCAATTCCTTTATAACTTAGAGAAGTTCCAGCACTACCAAAGAAATCGGGATCACCTTTAGCATCGAGTAATACTTTTTCAGCATCGGCATAATCCATAACCGGATTACCATCAGCATCGTACCACATGGCTGAACCATCGGCTGGATTCACACCGGCCCATCTTTCAAGATAGAATGTTCTATATGAATGGCCTACTTCGGCACGCTGACGGGTTGCTCCATCATAAATCGGTTCGTCATTATCTAATGCAGTAACTTCATTCTGATTGAATGAAATATTACCAAAAACATTCCATTTTAATTCAGTATCGATAATAGTAGCACTCAATTCAATTTCGACACCCCTATTTTGCATGGCTCCAATATTTTTCATAACTGTTCTCACACCCGTTGTAGAAGAAACAGGAACCAGTAACAGAAGGTCTTTGGTATTCTTGATATAATATTCAACCGTACCAGCTATTCTTCCACGAATTACGACGAAATCCAGTCCAAAATTCATATTCTCATTCTTTTCCCATTGCAGATCAGGATTTTCGAGCTGAGATAGTCCTGAACCGGGTTGTCCGTTATAATCCTGTCCGAATATGTAGAGTCCTAATGCAGGATAATAGTCGTTATATGGTGTACCATCGGTATGGTAAGCAAGAATTTCCTGATTACCACTGGTACCATAACTTGCACGTAGACGGAGATCATCGATAAATGTGAGGTTGGCCATAAAGTTTTCCTGAGTGATACGCCAGCTGGCGCCTACCGAACCAAAATTGGCCCAGCGGTTATTGGCACCAAAACGCGATGAACCATCTCTGCGGCCTGAAAGTGAGAGATAATATCTGTTATCAAAGTTATAATTGGCTCGTGCAAAGAAAGAAGCTAGTGAAGCACCTTCCTGCGAAGTATTTGCAGTAAGCGGTTCAGCGGCATTAACTAATGTTTCGAACCGAGGTGAAGGGAAATTTGAAGATGCGGTTGCCGTTGCAAATTCTGAAAGCTTCTGTGCCTCCTGCCCTAACAAAACTGAAACATTATGTACATTAAATGTTCTGTTAAAATTCAATGTATTTGTCACAATCCAGTTAAATCGTTCAATACTGGCATATTCTGAGTACCCATTATAGCCTTCGCCCGAGGGCGTAAGAGGACTCCAGTACAGATTCTCACCCATATAAAAGTAATCGGCACCGGCATTGGATTTGAATTTTACCCCTTTTAGTAACTCAAGCTCAACATAGGCATTTCCCAAATATCGTTTCTGGTTGCTTCCATTTTTATCTAATAAAGCAGACGATACCGGGTTATAATCCAGATTTTCGGGAATATCCTGAAAATATGTACCATCTTCATTTCTGACAGGATAAACAGGAGGTATGAAAAAGCAGGATGTTACCGGATCGGCAAAGTAACCTTCTCCGGCTGCGCCTTTAATATCGGTATATACTGCTGTGCTGTTAAATCCTAAGGTTATCCTTTTGGTAGCTTTATGGTCGATATTTACGCGAGCGCTATAACGCTTCATCGAACTTCCGATAACAATACCCTCCTGATCGCGATAGTTACCGGAGATAAAGAACCCGGTTTTTTCGCTTCCACCACTGGCTTTTAGACTATACTTCTGATCCCAGGCCGAACGAAAAACTTCAGATGGCCAATCGGTATCGAGATCACCCATTTCTTCAATATCGGCATAGGCTTCAGCAGGATCGATTCCAGCGTTTACCCATTGTTCGTAAATTAGTTCTTTATATTCAGCAGCATTCAGAACTTCAAAATTATCCGTTACGCGTTGCGATTTTCCAATTTGCGTACTGAATTCGAACCTTGTTTTACCTTCTCTACCCTTTCGGGTTGTTATTACTATAACACCGTTGGAAGCCCGAGCACCATAGATCGAGGTTGCGGAAGCATCCTTTAGCACTGTTATTGATTCAATATCAGAAGGTTCTAATGAAGCAAGCGGATTTGTAGTGTAAAAGCGATATGCATACAAATCGCCTGAGGCAACTGGCACTCCATCAACAATAAAAAGCGGATCGGTGGAAGCATTTATGGATCCAATCCCCCTGATTATAATATCCGTACTCGATCCTGGTGTACCGGACTGGGTTGAAGTTAGCAAGCCTGTTGCTTTACCCTGTAATGATTTGTCAAAACTCGAAACAGGTTCAGCTTCGATATCTTTCGCCTGAACAACACTTGAAGCTCCGACGAAAGATGCTCTTGTTGAGGTTCCGTAACCAACTACAATTACCTCATCGAGACCAGCGATTTCGGTTTCCAGCACAACATCGATCGTTGTACGGCCCTCAACAGGCACTTCCTGGGTCATCATACCCACTGAGCTGAAAACCAGAATAGCATCGGAAGGCGCACTGATGGTATAATTACCATCGATATTGGTAGCTGTACCCGTAGTGGTCCCTTTGACAACAATTGAGACCCCCGGTAGTGCACTACCATCATCGGCACTGGTAACCTTACCCGTAATTTGTATGCCCTGACTAAAGGCCGATAAGCCTATGAATGCCAGACATACAAGAATACTTGCAATTCTTTTCATAGATAAAAATTTTAGGTTTATAATAGGTTATTAGCAATTAAACCAGCTAAAAAGCCCGTTAACAGGGCAACTACTATCCAAAACTAGCAAAAAAAATCGGAAAAAAAAATTTCTCGCTTTTATTTAACTAATTAGAATTCAGAGTGATATGTAATTATATTTAACGAAAATTTTTTTAAATAAATCGTATACAATTTAAAATATTAATATACAATAATTTAATACCCGAATTATAATTATGACTTATATAATAAAAAAGGCTGCCAAGTTAGCAAGGCAGCCTTCTATATTAAACACTAATCCTCTATTCAGACGGGTTAGGTGTAGCAGGATTGACATCCCAGAAAATTGGGGTAGTCGGTTCATCCCCACCAACTGCTTCAGCAGCAGCTGTATAGTTATCCGGATTTAATGTTTGCTCCTGAATTGGGAAAGTGAAACGTTTAGGTATTTCACTTGTTGAAGTAACCAATTGAGCAATATTAAATATAGGATAATCCAACCTTCTCCATGTTGTATAGGCTTCAAGTCCCCTTGTGTACATGGCAATCCATGATTGTGTTCCGACTTTCTGACGCCAGTCGCCTTCTGCAGTAGCATATGCTACACTTGCTTGAGCCATGTAAGTATCAACATCATCCTGGGTTCCACCCCATTCAAGAATTGAAGTAGTAATACCTAAATTGTAATACTCTTCAGCGGAGAGAGGAACATTAAATCCTCTTTCAGCGGCTTCGGCAAGATAAAATAACATTTCGGTAAATGTCTAATAAATGCAGGAAAGTCCGGCGCAAGAATACCTGGATAAATTTGTGAGTATTGTGCGTTAGGGGAAGAATAACCATAGGTGCCTCCAATATACACAAAATCACCAGCCCCTGAAGTATCTATTAGTGTGAAAAAACTGGCCAACCTTGGATCATTCAACTCATTCATTTTATCAATAAGAGTATTAGCTCCAACAAAATCTTTTCTTCCGGAGGATATAATTTCCTCGTATAATGGATTCTGGTTCGGTGAAGCAGTTTGATATGGCATCAAACAATTATCTGCCCATACTTCAAATGGGCCAATATCATCATTTATAGCAGATTCAACTACAGATTGAGCCAACGAAGGATTGACATCGCCCAGAGTAACACCCATTTTAATTTTAAGGGTATTGGCAAATTTAATCCAGGCTTCAACATTTCCACCATAAAAGAGATCGGCACTGCCAAAACTTCCTTTACTAGGATCTAATCCCGCTATAGCTGCATCAAGTGAATCCAGAATGCTATTATAAACATCTGCACCTGCATCGTAGGCAGGATAAACATTACCAATATCCAGCGCTTCGTAATAGGGAATCATCCCGAAAATATCAACAAGCCTGTTAAAAGCATAACATTTCAGAATGCTTATGATATACAGCCTGTTTTGCATTGTTGCTTCTGCAGCAACACCAGTTTCCTGCTTAATTAGTTTAGCAGCTT
>CAYMQP010000206.1:3252-7287 GCA_964392505.1 uncultured Bacteroidales bacterium | reverse complement strand
GTGCATAGTAGAAGCGTGCCATAGGAAATTTATCAGCTGAGTGGTCGAGTACTTCCTCATACAACTTCAATGCATCCATATAGTTACGAGCCTGACGGTTAAGTTCAGCTAACTCGTAATTTACCTTCTGATTATTCTTATTGTGTTCACGATATTTATCGTAGAAAAATATAGCTGTTAGAATATCGCCTTTCCTGACTGAATTTTTTGCAAACCGTTTTAGCTGATTTATATTCAAATCATCGATAAATCCCAGTTGAGCTTTTCCTCCAATGGAAATCAACAGCATAAAGACAATCAGCGATATGTACAACTTAATATCTTTCACAGGGAATTGAATACGTATTTAATACAGTACTTATACTTTTATAAACCAGCGCGATTTCAAATGCGCCAGTAGTATTAGTTACCTCACTGTATGATCCGAGATTTCGTTCATACCCAAAACCTATATCTATTCGCCTCACACGCACACCTAAATGAAGAAGCAAGGATGAAGCACTCTCAAGGATACCATTGTGAAGATGAATACCTCCAAATACCGATTTTACCATGCTTCTTTTTGGTAACCTATAACCAATATCAGCTCCGGTGATTGACTGGTTTATGCCACCCTGAATTTTCATGAATACCAGAGGAGTGATATATAGCTTTTCGGTTAATTCAATTTCCATTCGAGAATCCAGCATGAATTGAATAGGTTGTTTTTCTTCGCTGCCAAAAAAGGAAATCGAAGGCTGATTCAGGTGTAATATACTAATGCCGACCTGCGGAAAAAGACGGTTTATTTTTCGTTTCCAGCTTAATCCTGCGTTGAAATCGATATAGCTTGTGTTCTCACCGAAATTATCTTCACCGCTTGGAGCTGTAAAAGCTCCTGCAGTATTATCCCAGGTATTCCAATCGTTTACCTTGCCGGTAATAAATCCTCCCTGCAATCCCACACCGATTATATTATTGCTGATATCCATCTCGTAAGCAAGCGAACCATATAGTTTATTAAAAGTTAATCCGCCAATCCCCGATTGATCGTTTAAAACATACAATCCGGCTCCAATCTTCTGGTTCAGAATATAAAAATGCCCATCGATACCGGCAATGGCTGACTTGTATGATTGCGAAGTAACTACCTGCTGATTCCTGTAACCGGCGCTAAAACGCCAGTCGCTATCAAAACTTCCTGTAAAAGCAGGATTGACAAATAATGGATGATATTGAAAAAGGGACAATTGAGTATCCTGGCTTTTCAATGAAGCTGAAAGTAATACCAAAGCGCAGAATATTATTATATTGAAATGCCTTATGTTTTTTATGGAGGAAAAGTATTCGAAAAAACTGATCATAGATCTTTTCTACTATTGTATTATGAAATTAAGCATAATTATTAAATTTTCCAGTGTGAGTTTTCGACAATGTGTAAAATTCGGCCGGGAATTTTTCATTATTCGCTAGTAAAATGATACTTTTAATATAACAATAGAAAAATCAGTATCTTATTTAAATTATACCGATATTTTAAACGCTATGCATCCAAAGTCAATAACTTATACTGAAAAGAGGATAGGCATAATGCTTTTTGTCCTCCTGATATTTGTTTCTATAAACCATACATATGCCCAGGTAACGGCCGACTTTGTTGCCGATGATACCCTGGATTGTACACCTTTTACGGTACATTTCACAAATTTATCAACTGGCGAGAACCTGGAGTATTTATGGACATTTGGTCCCTATGGTCAAAGCACAGATGAGAATCCTGATAAAACTTTTACTAGCCCCGGTGATATACCAGTTACTCTGGAGGTAACAAATACCGTTACTTTAGAAAGTGATGAAATCACCAAATATATACACGTTTTGCTTACACCAAGCGCCACATTAATAATAGATTCTACTAATGCCTGTGTGAACGGAATCATACAATTCCGGTTGACTTCCTCAATCGATAGTGCTGTCTGGGATTTCGGTGATGGCACAAATGCTTTGAGTTTTGGTAACTATATGTATCACGCTTATGAAGCCTACGGCAATTATAATGTTCAATGTATAACCTATCACTATGAATGTTCCGATACCTCAAGTTACTACGTTTGGGTTGATGGACCTATTGCCGAATTTACTATTCCTCCTGAAGAGGCAGAGGCATGTAAAGGTGATACGATCGAATTTACAATGACCCCCATATTCGATGTTACAAGCTGGTACTGGGAACCGGAAACGGGTGTAATTATTAACGGCGAAAATCCGGCAACACATACCTATGAAATTACAGGAGATATTTACCCAAAACTCACGGTGTCAGGATCAACCGGCACTTGTACCATCGAGGATACATTGCATATTTTGGAGGTTATTGCCAATTTCGTAATTCCCGATATACGCTGCCATGAACAGCCAGTGATATTTACAAACACATCTCAAGAATATGATAATAGTGAGTGGGATTTAGGAAACGGCACTTCAAGCATGCTTACTAATCCGGTTGTTACATACTCAGCTGGTACTTATATAGTAGAATTAATTGTTGAAAATATCCATGGCTGTAAAGATACGATTGAAAAGACAGTAGTTATTAATCCGCTTCCTGAAATCGAACTGGCTGAAGATACAACGGTTTGTCCGGGTGTTGAGACCGAGTTGGAAGCTTTTGGGGGGCATATTATTTTCTGGACTCCCTCCTCTGAATTTGATGACCCCACAAGTTATACTCCCATTATCATGCCTGACAGCGACACAATTTACACAGCCATTATTACCGATACTATTACGGGTTGTACTAATTCCGCCGATATTACTATTTATGTCCAGGAAGGTTTTGTTCAGGGAAAAATAACCGTATTCCCGCACGATACCACTGTAATTGTTGGTGATAGTGTTACCGCAGTTCTATTCGACTCGCTTAGCCGTGATTTATTTTATGAGTGGTCACCTGATGAAAGAATAAGCTGTACCGATTGTCCGAATCCAACCATGCAACCATTGCACTCAACCACATATACGCTAGCGGTATCCGATACTAATCAATGTGCTCAATCGGAAACTTTTGAAGTGACCATCGAAGTACGCGAAGAATACCGGATCGGCATACCCGAAGCCTTTACCCCAAACGATGATATGATCAATGATATTATTAAGGTTGATGGCTGGGGTATACAGGAATTGATCGAATTCAGGATCTTCAACCGGTGGGGTGTTGAGGTTTTTTATACAACCGATATTTCGGAGGGTTGGGATGGATATTATAATGGCAAGCTCCAAAACGTAGATACCTATTCCTACATCATCAAAGCCAGGATGTGGGATGAGAATATCACCACTATTCAAGGTACATTCACACTACTTCGTTGAATTTTTTGAGGAATTGCTATTGCGGTTAGTTTTGAGAAGCACAATAACTAAATGTAATTGTCGGATACTTTTTTATTTCAAATCTATTTTATCCTAAATGGGATAATTAGTGAATTATTAATTTCCTGTTTATCGAATAGCCTTCTTTTGCAAATATCCGGCAAAAATATAGACCGGGTCTCAATTTATTGCCTTTACTATCTCGACAATTCCAATGTATTAAATAATCCCCGGCGGATTGCTTGGTCTTTCCGAGAATAAGTATTTTCCGGCCCGAAAAATCATAAATACCGATTTCGATATCCGCTTCGGCTGGCAATGAATAGCAAATAATAACAAAGTTTCTGGTCGGATTTGGAAATACATTAAACAACAAATTTTCAGTAAAGAAATCTTGCACACCTTCTGGAGCCTCAACCGCAGTAGTATCCCAAACAGCAGCAGTATCCAGATCGTTCACATATATATTATCGAACCAGAAAATGTTTCCATTAAGGTCGTAATGTTCGGCGACTATTTCAAATTTATCAACCGCACTCCAGTCATATAAACCTACCGGATTAAACCAACCGTTATCCCATGCACCGTGCTCGGTAAAATCGGAAAGCGGAATAAAAATATGATGCCAGAGGCCATCCCATGTTACTAGACTTTCATCGATAGTATACCGCATGCGCCAGGGATGGT
>CAYMQP010000206.1:0-3242 GCA_964392505.1 uncultured Bacteroidales bacterium | reverse complement strand
TCCGGGTCATCGGTTTTGGTATCGACAAAACGAATATCAAGCGAGTAACCTGAGGTAAGACCCCGAATAAAAAAATCGATAGCAAAATACTGTTCGACCAGATAGGAAAGATCCTTATCTGGTTTAAAATCAAACCCGATGAACGAATACTGCTCCTCTCCTATCCACTGTGTGCAAAAAACACCGTTATTGGGATGATTATCGGAATAGTAATCGAGGGTGCCACTGTTGGTGTAATTGGTTCCGAATATTCCATGTTCGATATAATCGGTATAAAGGGGAAAGCCGGATGAATCAGGGACTATTACGAATTCGGTTTGTTCAGGTACATTGAAACCTAATGCTCGAAGCAATAAGGTATCCAGATCATACTCGAACAAATCGTTACCACCTTCATCAAAAATGCCAAAACCACCGGTATAATCCCATATCGTCCAGGCAATATTTTGCTCTTCGAAATAGGTCCTTATCGTATCGTACCAATTCACCCTGTCCTGATGCAGACTGTTAGGAATGTAAACCCCAAATTCCCCACAATAGATTGGCACATTTCGGGTATTATGAAAATCGACAGCAATATCGATCAACTCCCTAACGCGCTCTACGGTACCATCCACATCGTAATTATTAAATGCATCTTCAATCCATGTTCCTTCCAGTTCGGAAGGAAATTCCGGCATTCGTAAAGGATCGTAAGGGAATGGCACGCTATCCAGTAACTCCATTGCAGGATCGACCCAGGTAGCGCCTTGGTGCGTAAACACAAAGGGATCGTAAAAATGAAAGGTATAAATAAGATTATCATCTGTATATTCAGGAAGATTATCAAGATTGTTATAACTGTTCCAATTTGCCGGACCAACGATTATGGTATGTTCCGTATTATGTTCTCTTATGGCATCGATAACATTTTGCTGAATGGCACCCCAGGTCGCATCGGCTATGCCATGAGGTTCGTTTAGTATTTCATAATAAATATTTTCGTAGCCGTTCTTATAATACTCTGCTAATTGGCTCCAGACACTAATAAGTATCGGTTCAACAGCCGGATCGGTATTTATATCAGGATCGAAAGTGTGGTTATCGAGTATAAGATGCATGTTCAGGTCTTCGGCCCAATGCACTGCCGAATCGAGAAAAGTTAAGAACAGCGGATCGAGAATATAATCCGGTTCACCATTCGTCATGAAATGCAAATTGATAGGCAGGCGTATTACATCACAACCCAGACTTTGAATATTCAAATAATCCTGCTTATTGAATCTTGTAAATTGAATCTGTCGTGGTCCATCGGCCTGAAACCATCCTGTAAGATTAACTCCCCGGCTAAATGGAGTTTGAGATTTTGCAGTGATGCAAATTAATCCCAACAAGCAGAAGATATTTATTATTACCCTCTTTTTCATAATTCTAGATTATTAATGTAAAAGTTGACATATTTATGTGACAGGGATTGGATGAAGAGGATTCAGGATTTGAAATTACTGCTGATAAATGACAACAATCAACATCAGATGTAAACTTACGAAATAAATCAGTTGGATTTTTTAGTCTGAAGGTAAGGTTTATACTTTATCGACCTTGCTTTTATATTTCATTAATTCGTTGTGGTACTTTCTTACAATACCTTCTTCACGTTCAAGGGCTCGTTTTCGGAAGGCTTCAAACTCCAAGCGGATTTCATCCAGATCGCTTTTTGTTTGTGAGATAACATGGAAACTACGCTTATACAACAGGATAAATAGTAATAAAGCAGAAGTGAGAACAGCTATCACGGACCATACCAGGCTGTTATACCCGGCTTTCTGCATTGGAATGCCCAGCAAGGTAAAGGAATCTTTTTCTTTAATGGCATTATCTAATTTAACATTTGTTTCATTAATTATGGTCATAAGCGAATCTATTCGATCATTTCGCAATGCAATTTGATTTCTTGCTTTAATAATCTGATTCTGTTTCATATTTAATGTATCAAGCACATGTGATTTCAGATGCGTCAGATACCAGCGTTTCACCATTTTATATTCTTCATAATCAAAAGATTTCTCATAAACATACTGAAATTGTCCTTCGATTGGGCTGTTATTGAGCGATACAGATGTGGTACTGGTTTGAGCTTTAACGGTCCAATTTATTAGGAGTATAATTCCAAGGATTAATATTAGCGGTCTTGTGATCTTCATGGCTAAATAGTATGTGAAGGTGCAATAAGATTATTTTCTATAACGGTTATCCTGAAAAAAAGTTGCAATTACGATTATATAATTCCAGACACTTAATATTTTCTCTCACATAAAAATGGATATTATTATAACCGGGATGAAAAAATTGCTTAGTTTGTTAAGGAAATGAATATTTATAACAGCCTATAGATTAAAAATAAAGTATTTTGCGTTTTATGAAGAATACTAATCAAACTCTTAATTTATTAAAATGAAATCTAAATATCTACATTCTGTATCATTACGTAGTACAATTTTAAAAATAAGCCTTTGTATATCGTTTTTGATGACTTCTGTTATTCTAACATTTTCACAACATGGTAAAACTCCAATTATTACTCAGCGTTTTACGGAGAAAAAAGGAAATGTAAATGAAACGTACTTTTCCAAACAAAAACCACCATCGCCTGATGATTCAACCAGAAAAGCCGAGAAGCGCATTATCGTCGAATTTACCGGAGAATCGCTGGCCGCTTTATATAAGAAGGATTTTAATAAATCGGAATTGAAAGCTCAAATTCAACTCCTTCGTATTCAGCAAAATAAGCAATTCGATACTTTTCATAAGGATCTTAATACCCTTTATATAGCCGGTTATCATTATAAAAACAAAAGGTATCCCTACTTACTAAAACCTGAACTAGGAAGCAAATACACAAAAACCTATTTCGGACAGCAGGTAACGATTGACAGTCTTATGATCGAAGAAATTAAAAGACTTCCGTATGTCAAAGCTGTTCATCCCGACAGAAGAGTAAAAGCAACACTCGACGAAAGCGTGCCACAAATCAATGCCGACAGTGTATGGAACGAACTGGACTGCGAAGGAGATAGTGTTATTGTGGGTATTCTGGATACAGGAATCGATTACAACCACTCCGATCTGGGAGGTGGCTTCGGACCCGGATATAAAGTTATTGGGGGATATGACTATGTTAATTTGGATGAAGACCCGATGGACGATAATTTCCATGGAACTCATGTGGCTGGCATTGTGGCTGCCAATGGAACCGTTCGGGG
>CAYMQP010000205.1:0-7293 GCA_964392505.1 uncultured Bacteroidales bacterium | reverse complement strand
GCGTACATCTGTCTTGTTTCCATTTTCCTGGGGAAAAATGTAAGGTGTATATTGTTCCATAACTGTGCCGGAATATACTCCAATGAAGGCACTGGTTTTGCGATCCCAGTAATTTTCATGGGGTCCTCGCCCGTACCAGGTTATGCGGTTAAATTCTCCCGGAATTGCCATTTTCATGCCAAAGCGCGGTAACTCCGGCATGGTATCGACATTGATTTTAAGATCGGTCCATATTTCAATGCTTCCGTCTTTCCTGATTATATATGTATTAGAATAATCGGAATTACCCGGTGAAAGGATTGATTTTGTCCGAATAACCGCTGAATCGGTCGATTGACTAATTAATTCAACTTTCTCAATTTGTTGCTTTGAATGAATGTCTTTCCAGGGTGCACATCGTTCCTGCATACCGTTACCCCTGTCGTTGCTTACAGGAATGCGCCAAAAATTAGGTACTAAATTCTTCCGGATTAGCGAAACGCCTTTAAAGACATAATCATGCAATTCACCTGTGTTTTTATCGAATATAATAGTAAACTGATTTCCTTTAATTACAATGCCTTCGTTGTTTATATCAGTTAATAACTGACTGCCTTGCGTAACGGGGAATTCCGAGTTGAAAAATCCGATACCAAATGGAAGTGAAAATTGTTCACTTGCTATAACATGTCCCGCCGGAATTAGAGGCTGTTCCGTTTGAGTTTTTACGTAGAAATTTATAAAATATTCATGCTCGTCTTTATAATTGAATTCCTTAAGGGGTAATGTAAATGTAAGCTCCGACTGTGGTGGCATGTCTTTTTCAAACCTGATGGTATCGCTAATAAGAATATCATTACCGTCGATAATTTCATAAATTATGTTATACTTAGAAATATCTGTGAAAAAGAAACCGTTTCTGATGCGGAATAATCCTTCTTTAACATCAACAGCTTCGAATTTAATATGCTGATATACTTTTTTCACCTCCTCCAAAGCCGGTTGAGGTGAACGGTCGGGAAACACGAGGCCGTTTATGCAAAATTCACCATCGCTGGGAACTCCCTCCGGTCCAAAATCTCCACCGTAAGCCCAGTACTTTTTCCCTTCCGGACTTGTTTGTAAAATACCCTGATCCTGCCAGTCCCAAATAAATCCTCCCTGGAGCTGTGGGTGTGCTTCGATAATATCCCAATAATCCTGGAGGTTGCCTGTACTATTGTTCATAGAGTGAGCATATTCACACATGATTAATGGTCTCGAATCGTTTTTACTCAGAAAACTATTAAACTGCCATTCGGTAAAATACATGGGTGCAACAATATCGGTATAGTCGTCCATATAGCAGGGTTCATACTGAACCGGGCGGGTTTTATCTTTTTCTTTCATAAACTGATAAGCATATCGAAAATTATCGCCACCTCCCGATTCATTTCCAAGCGACCAGACGATTATACAAGGATGATTGCGATCGCGTTCAAGCATATTTTCAACACGAAACATAATAGATTCTTTCCATTCAGGATTATTTGCAACAGGCGATATTCCGGTATTATAATAATCCGATGAGGGAATGTAAGTCAACAGGCCATGGCACTCGATATTTGCTTCATCGATTACATATAATCCATATTCATCGCAAAGCCTATACCATAATGGATTGTTGGGGTAATGACTCGTACGCACCGCATTAATATTGCACTGTTTCATACGGCGAATATCGGTAAGCATCTCTTCTTGTGAGACCGTATGGCCCTTTTGTTCGTTATGTTCATGCCGGTTTACACCTTTTATTAAAACTGGCTGACCATTTATCAGGAGTTGACTATTTCTTATCTCACTGGTACGGAATCCCACTTTTTGTATAACAACCTGGGTTTCCTTTTTATTGATTGTGACACTTACTAACAAATTATAGAGATTGGGCTTTTCGGCACTCCATTGCAAGGGCAATGTTATTTCCTTTTCAAGTGTGTAGTATTTTTTATTTTCTTTCCCAAATTCCTGTGTACTGATTTCAGTGAAAACAGGTGTTTTTTGTCTCGGATTGATGAGTTCAACTTTGAGCGATGCCTCGTTGATTGCCGTATCGTATCGGGCAAGCAACAGATTTAATTGCAGATTTCCATTCTGATAATTATTATCGAGTCCGGCAGTAATTTCAATATCTCTTACAGTTATCGAAGTGGTCGCATACAGAAAAACATCCCGTTCGATACCGCTAAAACGCCACATATCTTGGTCTTGCAAATAGCTTCCATCGCACCATCGGTATACTTCAACAGCAACGGTATTTATAGTGTCTTTAACATATTTAGTAATGTTAAATTCGGCAGGTGTTTTTGAATCTTCGTGATATCCGATAAAATTGCCATTTACCCAAGCATAGTAGGCTGAATTGACTCCTGCAAAATGTAAAAATATTTGTTTTCCAATCCAATCTTCTGGCAATACAAATTCACGTATGTAAGATCCAACTGGATTATAATCCTGCGGTGTATGTGGTGGATTTTTTTCAAAGGCATACCCGACATTGACATAATAAGGTACTCCGTAGCCTTGTAATTGCCAATCGCCGGGCACATGTATTTCTTCCCACACCGAATAATCATAACCAGGCTGGAAGAAATCGACCGGCCGATCGGAAGGCTTACGGCACCAGCTATATTTCCAGATACCATTTAACGATAAATAGAAAGGCGATTCCTCCCATTCATTACTGAGAGCTGAACTTACATCAGAAAAATACATAAAACTTGTATGTTTTGGTTCGGCTCCGATTTCGTTAACAATGAGATCGTTCCACTCGGGTTTTTGTGCATTAAGTAAAGCCACACCCGCAAGGAATATTACTAAGGCAGAGAATTTTACTTTTGAGTTCATGGGCGAAAGATATATTGATTTACATGGAAATTTAAGACCTGTATTAAACTATCTGTTAATTTACACATATTTTACGTTATTAAAGCATTGGAGTCAGAAGCAATTATCTTTGCTTTGCTTTTTTGAATTGTTATAAATAAGCTCTATTTCATACTATAGCTATTTATGTAAAGTTTTTTTAATATATTGCAATTAATTATATTTACAGGTTCTCCCAGGCGTGTTGACAGTTTAATCTTTCAGCGTTCCTTACATCATATCATATGTCATTAGCTTTGTTAGTGGCATATACAGTATGTTAAAAAATATTATACTAATTAGCATCTGCCATAAAATTTTATAATGCAATAAAAAGTACGCTTATGAAAACAATAATTGTACGTTTTCTGACAAAATTCCGGGCTAGGATTGTATTTTTTATTCTGGGCCTGGGATCGTTGGTTTGGTTTCTCATACGAGTAATTCCAAAACCAAGTCGCGCAGCTTATCCCTGTATGAAGGCTGCAGTTCCTCTAGCTTCATCGTTTGTAACTTATTTACTGGGAATTACCAGCTTTACATTCCTTTTCCGTAAAGCCCGTGAACGCTTAATACAATCCAAGTATTTGCTGGCAACAGTATTTGCCGCGCTGGGATTGACTGCCGGAATAGTAGCAATTGTAAGCAATAATAATGCAACCTGGGCAATAACCTTACAGCCACTACAAGCAGGTAATGAACCAATGGGAGTGGCCAAAGGGATTTTTCCGGGCCGAGTAGTATGGGTGCATGACACGGATGCTACCAATGAGGATTGTACAAATGAAACTGGCGATTATTGGTATATGGATTCGAATACCGATCAGGTAGTAGTTAGTAGTATGTTTTCCTCAGGTATTCAGCAACTCACGGGAACTGATTCCGATGCAGCAGCCTGGGATTCTATATTCCATTATTACAACCGAACTCATGGCAATGGGAATATTGGCTATCAATCAGGAGATGATATAGCTATTAAAATCAATTTAAATGGCGATGCTAATACTTATACCTCAACACCGCCTAAGAATATAAATACAGCGCCACAGCTTTGCTATGTTTTATTGGATCAATTAATAAATGTTGCCGGTGTAGCACAAGCCAATATATCAATTGGCGACCCGAGTCATCATTGCAATGATGTGACCTGGGATAAATGCCATACAGCATTTCCTGATGTAATATACTGGGGTACCGGAGGCGGAAGAACATATCCAGATCAATCAACTTCTAATGTTTTATTTGGTAGTCTTGATGGTGGTGAAAACGATTTTGCAGATCCTCTTCCACAAGCTTATCTCAATGCTGAGTATCTAATAAATGTCCCGGTATTTAAAAAACATCACAGGGCAGGTATTTCTCTGGGTACCAAGAACCATTTCGGATCAGTGGCACCTTACACCGGTGGAGCCTGGCATTTACACCCCTCATTACCTATTCCTGATGCTGACGCAGATCAGGTAAGCGATGACCTTCCTACATTACAGTATGGAGTATATCGATGTTTTGTTGATATTATGGGTCATGAAGACCTAGGAGGCAAGACCATTATTTATATTGTCGATGGTCTTTGGGGATCTACCAACTGGGGACACCCACCGGTTAAATGGAGAATGACTCCTTTCAATAACGACTGGCCTAATTCGTTATTTATTTCGCAGGATCCCGTGGCTGTTGAATCGGTTTGTTACGACTTCCTGTATCAAGAGTTTGATGAAGATCATCCCACCGAGGGTATGGATGTTCTTGGCGATGATAAAGGACCCTTTTCACGTTTTCCTGCAGCTGATGATTTCCTGCACCAGGCAGCCGATCCTGCCAACTGGCCGGAAGATATTGAATACGATCCGGAAGATGATGGTTTGGTTCTGACTAGTCTTGGAACACACGAACACTGGAATAATGCCACTGATAAACTATATACACGGAATTTGGGAACTGGTAACGGTATTGAACTCGTAAGTGATTACACACCGGTTGCATACGAACATATCGATTATATACCCGAAGGATTTGAAATAAGACAAAACATACCAAATCCATTTAATGAAAGTACAACTATTCAATTCAAGCTGGCTGTTCCATCAATTATTCAGCTTAAGATTTATAATACACAGGGAGAATTAGTCAAATTGGTTAAGTATAACCAACGGATGTCAGGAATTGTCAACTACCAGTGGAATGGTGATAACAATCAGGGAGTGCGCCTTCCAGAGGGAACCTATATCTGTACTTTTGAAATATATAATTCACGCGGCAGTTTTACCATGTCGAACAAAATGGTTATGGCTAAATAAGAAAATTTATTTCGAGTATAAAATTAATAGGGACATTATAATTGTGTCCCTATTATTTTTTAAAGTTATTGTATTAATGGTTTCATCCAGCCTGTAAATCTCTTTACTTTTTTTTATTTACTGGATCGCCATATAGTATTCCACGACCATGTGTTCCCACATATACACGTCCGAATAGTTTAGGATCGCCTGTAACGTTGAATAGCATTCCCCACTGATGTTGATCGTTGTTGATACGAATCCAGTTTTTAGCCTCGTCATCACTACGGAAAATGCCGCGCACACCGTTAACAATTCCGATCATATAAAGAGCCGGATAATCCTTGTTAGGTGCTGATCTTCCAAATCCAAAACCATGCATTTCTTCGACACCTGCCAGTTTTATAAATATTTTCCCATTGTCGACGGAATGAAACAAACCATCGAAGGCTGCAAGCCACAGATCACCTTCGAAACCTGGTGTTGAATAAAGGCGATCCTGGCCTCCTCGCCTGTCTCCTCGGTTATCGCTACTTGTTGGAATACCACCCGGCAGCTTCAGTTCCTGTTCGGTAAAAGATTTTCCCTTATCGGTACTAAGGAATAGCTTACCATTGAAAAGTGACAATCCGTAAAACATGTTCGCATCCACTTTATCGGCAATGATACGGATGTTTTGAGGGAGATTTTCGCATGGGTTCCATGTTTTACCCTTGTCATGTGTCACATAAGGAATATCATTATTGGGTGTCCATATCCACGAAGTACCATCGGCCGATACAGCAATCGAACCATGCCTGCTATTAGGTTTAGGCATGGTATCGGTGGGTTGCCAGCTTATACCTTCATCGAGAGAATAACCGATATTAACCCATTTATCGTTATGGTGTGTAGCTACTCCGACACGAACAATGATTTGCGGGTTTAATGCAGCACAATCAATTCCATCGGTATTTCCGAAATGAGGATTTTTAAAATTACCCTTTGGTTCAGGCCGTTCCAGATTCCAATGAACAAAACCTCCGTAATCACCAATACCTGAAATAAGGTAAGCTCCTTTTGGCGGACTTAATAAAGCGAGAGCCACGGTTTCTTCAATTCCTTTACTCATAACATACCAGATTATAGTATCATTTCGATCTATAGCGGTTAGGTTGAATGTTTCATGCCCGCCATAACCTGTTGTGAATAATGCATGATCGGAATCAAAAGAATCGATCTCAATATCAAACATCCAGTGTACTCCTGTTTTTTTAATATAAGGTGCATTGGAATAGTTGAATTTTGAACCGGAGCTTAAAATACCCTTCCAGGTTTTACCCCCATCCAGCGACCTGAAGATTTCTTCGCCACTATCAATTTCATAACGATGATAAGTACTGGCCATTAAAATCTCAGGATTTTGTGGGTCGACAGTTATGGCAGCGTACCCAAAACTTTTATTATTTTCAGGCTCGGGTTTTACAGGAGTTATTTCGGTCCATTCTTCACTGCGCGTATTGAATTTCCATACGGCACCGTCGTACATTCTTCCGGGGCCCGGATTGGTACCATAGGTCAGGTAAAGGATACCATCGGGCGATAAAACGGCATCGGTTGGTCGATAATTTGTTGGATTATCCGGAACAGACTCCCATGTTTTACCCCCATTAGCTGATCGAAATAAGTTCTCCCGGTCTTTAAGCGATACAATTACGTAAATTATATCACTACCTGCATCTGAGGTACCACTTTTACGATCAAATAAAACAAGGATAATTCCTGCACCCTTATGCATCCAGAACCAGGCATTCTTTTCTTCGGCGGTAAGACTGTCAGGTATTTCTTCTTTTATATCGGGGAAACTGGTAACCTGATTCCAGGTTTTACCTTTATCCGAGCTCTTCCAAAGCCCATCATTCCGGGTTCCCAAATATAAGATATTACTGTTGTTGGGATCGACAGCCATACGCTCACCATTTCCACGACCGTTTTCATTAGCTCCCATTTTGAAAGGCAAATCGGTTCGATAAAATGTTTTTCCCCGATTGTAGGATCGAAGCAAAGCCCCATTCGGCGCCCACGCCATGGTATAAGTTCCACAAGCAAGATACACACATTCCGGATCGGAAGGATCGAGCGCAATACTCTCTACGCC
>CAYMQP010000204.1:4327-7349 GCA_964392505.1 uncultured Bacteroidales bacterium | reverse complement strand
GGATATTGTGCGATCCGATACAGGATTTAAAGTCGATATCCTAAATGTGAATTCGAATCTTGAATACGATCTTAATTTTGGCAGTCTGAATTTACGGCCAGGGCTTGCCTATCAGTTAGGTCAATATAACGATCTGGAATATTTACGATACGATGGACAGGGTTTTTTAAATGGTAAAAAGCAAATTACTTCGTTAGCTGTGAGTCTGCGTACCGATTATGTTGCCTTTGATAAATTACGCATCATAGGGGCCTTAAGGGGTGAAAAATACAATACGCATGAATCAGTCTATTTATCGTATCAGTTTATCGGTTCCTATGCTCTGAAGAAATCACATAATTTCAGAGTGGTTTATTCCAAGGCAAATCGCGGACCTTTCCTGGTTGATTCTTATGCTAATTACGAATGGGACAGGATTGGCCGTCCCTCACCCGGTTATATTTATTATGCAGGTCAGAAAAATCTTAATTTACTTACCATGAATATGTTCGAAGCGGGCTACCGGGTTAAACCCGTAAAAAGTATCCAAGCTGATTTTGAGTTTTTTATGATTAATGCGAAAAATTACGGAGCCATTTACCCCGATTCGGTGAATTTGAACGGATCTCAGAATGGAACGGACCGGCCCTGGGTAACAGCGAGATTCCAGAACATTGAACTCACCTCAAAACAGTTAGGATTTACGGGAAGTGTAAGTTGGGTTGCAACCAAGTATATAGTATTCAAAACCTTTGCTACATGGCAGCAAACTACCTTATTTGATGTTATTCCTTTTTCACCCGACACAGCGGCAAACAATATGATAATTGATGCTTTACTTAATTATCAGATTGATTCCTCCACAACTTTTTCAAGAAGATTTCCCAGTAACAGGGAAGATAAACAGGAAAATTTGAATACACCTGCTTTGTTTGGAGGTTTTGCTATGACTGTTACCATGTTGAATGAAAAGCTGGTATTACACTCCAATGCTTATTCCTATGCTTCGTATACTTTTGTAAATAAGAATGGAACTGAAGATATTGAAAGCAAGCTGATTTTAAATATTAAAATATCCTATAAAGTCTATAAAGATAATCTTACCTTATTTGTGAATGGCCGTAATTTACTCGGCGATAAAAAGGAATTTGGATTTATGGACGAAATCGGTCCTCTGGTATTATTTGGAGTAAATGCTAATTTTTAGTTAATATATTATACCAGGAATTTCTGTTGCACTGTGTATATAAGGATGTGCTAAATAAAAAACCGGGTTGAAGCCCGGTTTTTATATGTTATTATTATTGTCGTTGGCCCCATAATCATCTTCATGATATATGGCTTCCTGATCGGTTTCGTAGTAATATACTTTAATTCGGACAGTATCGCGAAGGAAATTAATACGGCCTATTTCAATCCGGTTAATTTTCAATCCGGTTCGTTCTTCTAGGTCCTGAATTAATTCTTCCCGGCGGTTTTTCTTTATCAGGTCAATTTTTTCGTATAGTATCGTTTTTGTTGATTCGTGTTTCAGCAGAAAAACATGTTCAAGTAAAAATGCCACTACTAGTAATATAAAATTGGTAAAAATTAGCTCGGCATAACTTACTTTTTTATTGGCTAGGGCATTGATTACCGAAATTCCTATCACAAGGAAGAGGTAAGTCATTTCTTTGATAGGGATGGCGGCCGTCCGATAACGTATTATGCCAAATATAGCGAATAGTCCGAGAGCAAATCCCAATTGTAGTTTGACATTCTCGAGCAGAAAACAGAGTAGGAAAACTACGACACTGATAAGAATATAAGTAAATAAGTAATCTTTCCGCTTTGCTCCCGGATAATATAACCATCGAACAGCAACAAAAATTACCAGAAAGTTAAAGGCAAACCTTACGAGCAATTCAAAGAAATCAACCTTATCGATTAGCTCAATACCAAATATCTCAACTTCAAGGAAGATTCCTGTAAAAATAATTCCCATTGTTTATCTTATTAATAGTTATAATTCGTTCTTTAAAGTTATTGCTTTTTAAATCAGGTTCTACAAGTGCTCGGCCTATGCAATATTTACTAAATCCTTTCGGGTATATGCCATATTTGTCTAAGACTTTCATCAGGTTCGACTGTCCGGCAGCAGCGTCTCTTTTGAGTTCGATAATTACAATGTTACCTGTTTCTTTAGTTGTACCGTTTTTTCGAAATTTCAAATCCAAATCAATAGTTACACGCTCATTAAGCTGGTTACTTACCAGGGTAATTCTGGAAAAATCGGTATAAATCATCGGAAGGAGTTCACCATCTTTAAAAGGAGTATACCGGGCAATATATTTCTTCGATTTATCCGATAGTTGAGTTTCTATGCATTCAATATTGGTCCGGTGTTTTATGGTTCTGATTCCCTTGCTTTTGAATTTAATTTCCAGGAAGATTAGTTTACTGGAAGTATATTCACGAAATCGGATTTTAAAGCGATTTAGTCGACCATTATGATGAGCTAAATACATAGAATTCGATGGAGTATCGAAATACAGTGAGTTATAGGAAAAAATTCTTTCATTATTGATTTCCAGAGACCTGTAATTGGCTTGTACTTCGTTAAGAATTAAGGGTAATAATTCAAGACTTAATACATATTTCGTATCAATACGATTAAGTAAGCAAACCGCATCCATTTCTTTTAGCGAAATTGGCTGAAAATTATTGATAACTTCCTGGTTTAACATCGGTTGATTTGAAATTAAAGTTCAAAAGTAAAAAAATAATAATCAACTGCTTATGGTGTTACTGCTTTTATATAAAAAGGTTACAGCTAATAAGGAGTATTTTATATCGAAATATAATCTTTTCATTTATTACGTGGACATTTCATAAAAATTTCCCTTTTTTGCGATTTAATTTTTAAAGAAGCATTTTTTAATAGTTCGTTTTCAATCATTCAGCGCATGGAAAAATATCAGTGTACAGTTTGTGGTTACGTATACGATCCGGTTGAAGGCGATCCCGACGGTGGAATTGCTCCGGGTACTCCTTTTAATGATAT
>CAYMQP010000204.1:0-4317 GCA_964392505.1 uncultured Bacteroidales bacterium | reverse complement strand
GGATATGTCCGGTCTGCGGAGTCAGCAAGGAAGATTTCGAACCGGTTGAATAGTTTTTATTCCTCAGGAATATTTTTTAGCACATCCAGCAGTAAATTCCAGAATTTTTCGACGGTTACTATTTCTACTCGTTCATCGGGTGAATGCGCACCCTTTATTGTAGGTCCAAATGATATCATATCCAGATCGGGATATTTTTTCAGAAATAAGCCACATTCCAAACCTGCATGAACGGCCTTTATTTTTGGTGTTGCATCGAATAAATGTTTGTAACTTTTTTCGGTAATCTTCAGAATTATTGAATTTGTATCGGGTGTCCATCCCGGATAGCTTCCGGTTTGAATTACACGGCATCCTGCCAATTTAAATAAACTGTAAATACGATCTGAAACATTCTGCTTTAAACTTTCCACTGAACTGCGCTGATTGGTTACTATTTCGACAGTATTTTCACCAACCATTTTTACGGATGCTAAATTTGATGAAGTTTTTACCAGTCCTGAAATATCCTGGCTCATTTCCACAACCCCATTCGGACAGGCATGCAAGGCATTCAGCAGATTTCTTATCGATTTGTTCCGCATTATCTCCATGGGTAGGGGTATTTCAGTATGATCAAAAACCAAATTGGGTTCATTCACCTTTAATTCGGAACTAACCATAGTTTTAAAGTCCGCTACAAAATCGAGTAAGCTTTTTTTCTTCGAATTTTTTATTACATAGCTGGCTTTAGCTTCACGGGGTATTGCATTTCGCAGGTTTCCACCTTGCATGTCATATAATCCGATCTTAAATTTTCGGTGAGCATTCCAAAGAAAACGGGTCAGTATTTTATTAGCATTTCCGCGTCCTTTATTTATATCATCGCCTGAATGTCCACCCAGGAGTCCTTTAACTTTAAATTCGAAAGCCGAACATTCATGCTTTAACTCCTTGGTTCTATAAGGAAAAGTTATTATAGTATCGATACCGCCTGCACAACCAATAAATAATTCACCTTCATCTTCCGAATCGAGATTTATTAACAATTTTCCATCAATCAATTCATCATCAATATTAATGGCACCAGTAAGTCCCAATTCTTCATCGACTGTGAACAAACATGCCAGGGGCCCGTGTTGAAGCGATTTTTCAGCCAGAATAGCCAACTGAACAGCTATTCCTATTCCATTATCTGCTCCCAGAGTTGTTCCCTTTGCTTTTATCCATCCGTCCGATATATATGCATTTATAGGATCTTTTGTAAAATTGTGTTGTACATCTTCATTTTTTTCACAAACCATATCGACATGGCTCTGCATAATAACTTTTTTACGACTTTCAAACCCTGCACTAGGAGGTTTTGAAATAAGGATATTACCTGCACGATCCTGTTTAATCGGTAATTGATGCTTACCTGCAAATCCTTTAAGGTATTCCAGTATTTTTTCTTCTTTCTTGGAAGCCCTGGGTATTTGCAAAATATCGTTAAAATAGTGCCATACCAGCTCGGGTTTTAATTCTGTAATTTTCTGCATGGTAATATTCCTGCTTTTTCAATAATACATAAAGGTAATTTGATGTAAGTTAATTGGTAGTGGAGAAATAGGAGAAACCATTAGGTCCCCAAAATTAAAAAAATTGACCTTACCCGCAATTAAACCAGGAACAGAATTAAATTATAATTATTGAATATAGTAATACTCATTCTGATAAACACATTACTATTATTTAAATTCCTGTTTTCCTGAAGGAAGGAGAATGGATAACTAATCGGTCAATAACAAAAATATTTTATACTTTCGTTACCCGGTTCCTAACAAGATAATCCGAATACACAATCCCTCTCAGGTATGCTGACCTTCGATATCATACTGGTTTTCATCGCTCTAGCCTTTATCCTGTATTCGTTGTATACCAATTTATTCGGCCCCGCTTTCACCTTTGTACTGGCTATATTATTTCTTGGAGTTTTCAATGTTCTTTCAGCCAGTGAAATACTATACGGACTTGGGAATGTTCAGGTAGCTATTATTTTGTTGCTTCTGGTTTGGGGCGATATGGTCAGAAAAACTGCAGTGATCGAAAGAGTATTCGACCGCCTCTTTCGTTCGGCTAGGAGCTATAACGGATTTTTAACCCGTATGATGGTGATAGTAGCCGCCTTTTCATCGCTTTTGAATAATACTCCTCTGGTTGCTATTATGATGCCTTATGTTCATAACTGGTGCAAACGCAAAAACTTTTCTCCGTCGCGATTTCTTATTCCTTTATCCTATGCAGCCATTCTGGGTGGTTCAACAACACTGATCGGCACATCGACCAACCTGATAGTTGCCAGTATGGTGCAAGATCAAAAAATTGTACCAAACCTGAAACAACTCGAAATGTTCGATTTTATTTACGTGGGCATTCCAATGGTGCTAATCGGATTTCTATATGTACTACTGATTGGGAAAAAATTTCTACCCGACAGAAAATCGCCTGCCGATGAAGAAGGAATTAATGCACGAACTTATTTTATTGAAGCACGTGTGCGAAGCGGATCGTACCTGATCGGTAAAAAAATGGGTGAATCCAATTTACTTAACTTAAAAGGATTGAAGCTGGTAGAAGTTATACGTGATTCAATCTCGATACAAGCCTATAAGACTGATACCCGGCTCAAGGAGGACGATATATTGGTATTTGCCGGTGAAACTCAGAAAATAGCCGATCTGGTCGACAGGGAATCAGGACTGGTAGTATCGGAAATTGGAATGCTGGCCCGGGCTAAAAAAGCCGAAGTAGTTGAAATAGTAATTTCACAAAATTCAACTTTGATAGGAAAGGAAGTTCAGGAAGTTAATTTCAGAGCCAAATACGATGCCGCAGTTATGGCGTTACATCGTAATGGTGAACAAATAACGAATAAGATGGGGAATGTGGAATTAAGAGCCGGCGATGTTCTACTGGTTTATGCCGGACCTGCTTTTCACAGTCGTACACAATCGTCGCAGGATTTTTATTTTATTTCTCATGTAAAAGATTTCGTGAAGATCGATAATTATAAAATATATATCCTGCTAATCGGACTTATCGCAGCTATTGCGCTGGCAGCATTGCATATTGCGAGTTTATTTATTGGTTTATTGATACTGATTGTATTGGGAATGATTATGGGACTTACTACTCCAAAAGAACTGCCGAAAAGTCTCGATTATAATCTGGCTTTAATTATTGTTATGTCGTTAGCTCTTGGAACCGCAATGATTAAAACAAGGGCTGCTGAATTAATTGCCAACACATTTATTACATTATTTATGCCCTTAGGCAGGGTAGGTGTACTTTGTGGTATCTACCTTATCACTACCATACTAGCTGCCTATATAACAAATAAGGCCTCGGTGGGCATTATATTCCCAATAGCACTTACCATTGCAACTAATCTCAATCTTTCACCAACACCTTTTATACTGACAGTAGCGTATGCTTCGGCAGCTAATTTTATGACTCCTCACGGATATCAAACTAATCTGATGGTTTACGGACCAGGTAATTATTTATTCAAGGATTTCTTTAAAATAGGAGCCCCCCTCACAATACTTTACATGATAACCACAGTAGCCATTCTATCGTTATTATACCTCTGAAATGACCAATTTTTTTCAATGGCTGGATATAGCACTGGAAGCTGCGCTTGTAGCCGGGAAAAAGACACTGCAGTATTATGGTGATGATTTTGATGTGATTGTCAAGAACGATAATTCTCCTCTGACTCTTGCCGATCTGGAATCAAATAGAGTAATAAACGAATATCTTAATAAAACTAAGATACCCATACTCAGCGAAGAAAATAAAATGATTTCTTACGAGGTTCGAAAAAACTGGTCCAGGTACTGGTTGATTGATCCTCTTGATGGTACTAAGGAATTTATCAATAAGCGGACTGATTACACCATTAATATTGCTTTGATTGAAGAAGGTATACCTGTTCTTGGTGTAGTGTATGCGCCTATTCTTGAGCTTGTTTATTATGGTATGCAAAATCAAGGTAGTTACAAAGCTACTGTTTCTGCCAATGTATTACCAGATCCCATAAAAGAAATGGCTTATCAACTTAAACTTACGAAACCAGCCGATAAATTACGGGTTGTAGCCAGCCGATCACACCTTTCAGCTGAAACCAATCAGTTCATCGAAAAATTAAAAAAATATAAATCGGTGGGTGACATGAAATCGATGGGTAGTTCGCTCAAACTATGCATGATTGCTGAAGGCAGTGCCGATATATATCCCCGACTTGGACCTACAATGGAATGGGACACTGCTGCGGCCCATGCCATTGCAAACGGAGCA
>CAYMQP010000203.1:0-7351 GCA_964392505.1 uncultured Bacteroidales bacterium | reverse complement strand
ATTGTGGGTCGTCCCAATGTGGGTAAATCTTCATTGGTAAATGCTCTTCTTGGGGAAGAAAGGCACATTGTTACTCCGATATCAGGAACCACTCGCGATTCGATTTATACACGTTACAATAAATACAACCACGATTTTTATCTGATCGATACAGCCGGACTTAGAAAAAAAGGTAAAGTTCAGGAAAACCTCGAATATTATTCAGTTATTCGTTCTGTGCGAGCTATTGAGAATTCCGATGTGTGTCTGATTCTTATCGATGCTATATCAGGCATTGAGTCACAGGATCTGAATATCATAGGACTCGCTATTCGTAATAATAAAGGTGTGGTTATTCTGGTTAATAAGTGGGACCTTATTAAAAAGGATATTAATACAGCACACGATTATGAAAAAGAGCTTAAACGCAAAATGGCTCCTTTTACTGATGTGCCAGTAATATTTACATCGGCAATAACAAAACAAAGAATTCATAAAATACTCGAAACGGCTATTGAAGTTTATAATAATCGAAAACAACGCATAAGTACTTCGGAATTAAACAGTCTTATGGCTGATGTTATCGATGAATTTCCTCCTCCAGCCGTTAAAGGAAAATTCATTCGTATAAAATACGTTACACAATTGCCAAATAAAACACCTTCTTTTGCGTTTTTCTGTAACTTGCCTCAATATGTCAAAGAACCTTATAAGCGCTATCTTGAAAATAAGTTGCGTGAAAATTATAACTTTACAGGAGTGCCTATTCGTATTTATATGAGGGAAAAGTAACAAAGTATGAGACGGCTTTTTTCTTTAATATACCTAACCATGCTACTAGCTGTGTCGTGTGTCAAAACTGAACCGGTATCGACAATTCCAGAGATTACCTTTAAAAGTCTGGAGCTTGCCATTTTAGTCGATACTACACTTGATCAAAATTTGCTGGTAGGTATATTAACATTCGATTTTATCGATGGCGATGCCGACATTGGGGTAGAAGAAGCAGATGCCAGTAATACTGAACTTCCCGATTCGATTAGATATAATCTTTTTCTTACTCCGTATAGCAAGATTGATGGATTATATTCTCTGATTGAATATGATTCAATACCCCCCTACTATTCTATTATCCGCGATGATAAGCTAGATCGAATAGGACAAAATAAAACTATTAAAGGCACAATAACTTTGACTATTTACGATTTACCTAATTACGATACTATTCGATACGATTTTATGTTGCGTGATAGAGCTGGTAATAATAGTAATGTAGAAACCACGACCGACCTTGGTACCAAGGCTGATTTAAATACTTTCTGAGAGAATGAAATATTTTCCCTGTATTACTCACTATAATCCGTACTCAACACTTTAAACTCGGTTCGCCGGTTTAAGAAATGTGCCAGTTCCTGTAAGTCCTCATCTTCAATAGAATTAATAAATTGCTCTGTGAGTACCTGACCTTCGTGTAGGAAGGGATAAGCTTCACTATCGCGTTTATCAACCGTTTTTGGTACTGTTTCGCCATAGCCTTTCGATACCAGTCGGGAAGGATTTATTCCTTTTGATATCAGGTAATTAACTACCGATTGTGCTCTACGTTCCGAAAGATCGAGGTTGAAATCGTTGTCGCCCCGGCTATCGGTATGGGATCCCAATTCGATGATAACATTCGGATTATCGTTCAGTGTTTCTACCAGTTTATCCAATGAAACGGTTGATTCGGGTCTTAGTTCAGCGCTAGCAAAATCGAAGAAAATATTTTCAATTCGAATTACTTTATCGATTGGAGGCAGATATATGGTGGTAGTAAAATCGGTACTGGTTTCTCTTCCTTTCGTAGTTTCCCTTTCTTTTCCTTTTAAGAAACCCTCTTTTTCGGCCAGGAAAACATAATCGGTATTAGGTTTTAGCATAAACTTAAAGGTGCCATCGTCTCCGGTGGTCGACTCTAACGTTACTCCATCGCTACTGATCGATTTAATGTTAGCACCCGAAATAGGCTCGTCGGTATTTTCATTTTTAACTGTTCCTGTAATGGAAAACTTAATGGGCGGAAGTATAAACATATAAATATCATCGCTCTTGCCCTTTCTTGAAGAACTGAAAAATCCTGCTTCTCGCTCTTTTTCGAAACAAATGCCGAAATCATCGGCTGAAGAATTAATCGGATACTTCATGTTCACGATATCCCAGTTTCCTCCGGGACCTTTGGTAGCTTTAAAAATATCAAGTCCTCCCATACCCACGTGACCATTTGAAGCAAAATACAGGGTTCCATCTCTATGCACATAGGGGAAAAGTTCATCACCTGGAGTGTTGATGGGTTCTCCAAGATTCACAGGTTCACTCCAGTCAGCCTTACTATCCGACCGGGTCACCATCCAGATATCTTTGCTGTTTTCGCCTTTCACATCTTTTAGGCTTCCGTCCATATCGGAAACAAAATAAAGCGTTTTCTCATCGGGAGTGGGCGCCGGGTGAGCAATTACAATACTGTCGCTGGCCAGATTTATCGATTCGGCTTTTTTCCATTCAATCCCGCTTCTTTCGGCAACCATAATCTGACAACCCATAGTCTTATTCTTACTCGATTCACAACGGGTAAAGTACATACGTGAATAATCGCTGTTAATAAAAGGCGTACCTTCCTCGTTTTCAGTATTAATTTCCTCTGTAATGGGTAATGGTGTACTCCATTTACCTTTTCGATCCATTGTCGATTGGAAAATATCGGAAAAATTTTGTCCAGTACCACCGTGTTCTTTTTTCCCATAAGTTTCTTCTCGCGACGAAGTAAAATAAACCTCCCGATAATCTCCACTGGCAAAAGCCGGGCTGAAATCGTTCATTTTAGAATTGAAATATTTCATTTCTTCAACAACATATCCAGTAGGAAATTCTATCCATTCCAAAGCCAAATCGCACGATAAAATTCCATCTGTTGCTCGATCATCGTCTGGTACAAGCTCCTTATAATTGCTGTACTGTTCCTTGGCCAGCTCATATTCTCCATTCATTTTTAACATATCGGCATAATATAGAATAGCTATAGGATCTTCGTAATTTTTGCTGATTACTTTTTTATACCACATAGCGGCTTGTTTGGGATTATCTATGTGCCGGTAACATTCTCCAATATAAAATGTTATCCTTACCTTTTCCTTCTTATCCGTAATTTTCTGGTATGCATCCTTAAAAATATCAATAGCCTGAAAATATTCTCCTGCTTTGTATGTTTCATATGCTCGCTGTAGCCTTTTATTTTGGGCATCTGATTCGAATGTCGAGATCAAAAGCACCCCTAAAAAAGCAAATACTATGGAAATTCTCATATTTCTTATGCTTAGTGATGGTTAATGTAAAATTAGTTTAAAATGTCTAATAAAAAGGAATGAAAAACTAACACCCATTTTTAAAAGAACTTAATAAAAAGAAATATATTTTATTCCGAAGGGTAATCAAATTCAAACTGTTAAAAGTTAATAAAATCAGGAAAGCTATAATTTATTTAACCGCTTATTATTTCCTTCGTACTGAAAACATCAATAGTGGATGCTTTAATTAATCCGGTCTTTTATACATTTGTACTGCAATATCAAATCCGCATTATCCCACTTTCAGACAAACCTGATGGATACCCGTAAAAAGATAATTAAATGGATTGTGTTTATATGTTTTATTCTTTATGTAATAATCTGCAAGGGTTTATCGCCTGATAAGCTTCGATTTAGATTTTTAACAGAAGAGAATGGACTTACTAACAGTTATATTTACAGTATTGACCAGGATTATAAGGGATTTATCTGGATAGGAACCGAAAACGGATTATATCGTTACGATGGTAATCATTTTAAACATTACCTCAATTTTCCGGGCGATACCACCAGTATTAATTCTAATGTTGTATTTAAACTGTATACCGATAGGCATCGGAATTTATGGATTGGCACATTCATGGGTCTTATGCTATATGACGAGGAAAAAGATTGCTTTCTCGATTTTAATTTTCCTGCAACATATCGCAATGGATATCCTCTTCCGATAAATACTATTACTGAAGACAATGACAGTACCATTATTGTTGCTACTGATATTGGTGTCTTCTTTATAGATCCTCATACCTACAGTACAAAAATCATCCGATCAGGTTCACCCGATTGTTATTATCACGGATACACAGTTACAACCTATTATGTTAACAGGAAGGGAAACCATTGGGTTGCCACGGAAGAGGGTGTTACCAAGATAGATGATTTAACCTCTGCAGAAACGTACTACAATTTAAGTGATTTTGCTCATAATAAATTCACAACAACCTATATACATCGCATTTATGAAGATACTCAATCGAACATCTGGATAGCAACCCGGGAAGAGGGAGTGTTCATGAAACCTGAATCATCAGTGAGTTTCAGGCAATTTTCCTATCTCGAAGAGGATAAATATAGCCTGGGAAGCAATGAAACATACGATATTTATGAAGATGAGGAAGGCCAGATATGGATAAGCACCAATGGAGGTGGGTTAAATTTATTCAACCGGAAAACTGAAAAATTTATCAGGATAAAGCACATGCCAAATGACAAGAACAGTTTACTTAACAATAATATACGAACCATATTTGAAGACCGTCAGGGTAATATCTGGATTGCTTCGTTCCAGGCCGGTATTAATATATATATCAACCATCCTCGGTTATTCAAATATTACGATGTAAGCACCGATCAGCCCATCGACTATCAAAGTTCAACCGTATGTGCTATTTATCAATATAATGAGAACAAGCTCTGGATTGGCACAGACGGTGGAGGATTAAAACTTTTTGACATAAATCGGGGCGTAATACAAACATTCCTGCCCGATAAAAATATCAGAGAAAGTTTTCCCGATAAGGTGGTTATGACAATCTATAAAGACAGGTATGGAATTTATTGGTTCGGAACCTATCAGGGAGGATTAGTAAAATACGATGAGCAGAATCAGAATTTTATTTCCTACCAAAACGATCCGGTAATTCCATTTAGCATACAGAGCAATTTTGTCACTTCGATGATCGAGGATCAGAGAGGTAATTTTTGGATCGGCACTAATGGTGGCGGATTAAATCTTTTCGATAGAAATACTAACGAATTCAGGGCTTCCCTTAGTATACCAGATGATTCAAGTTCATTAGTCAACAATTTTATCAATGATATTATTGAAGATAAAAATGGCGATATCTGGATCGGTACTTTTTGGGGATTGAGTCGTTTAAACATTGAAGAGTTTAGATTTTATAACTACCGCACAACTAAAAATCAAGATTTTTCCCTTAGTCATAACACTGTTTTTTGCATTTTTGAGGATTCAAAATACCGCTTATGGATAGGTACACGAAATGGATTGAATTTATATGATTTCGAGAAAGATCAATTTCAATATCTATCACAGGAAGGATTATCAGGATGCGCGATATATGGTATACTGGAAGATCAGCAAGGAACTCTGTGGATAAGCAGCAATAAAGGATTAATCCGGTTTAATCCGGAAAATCAGGAAGTAACAAATTACACTGAAAGTGATGGTCTTCAGAGTAATGAATTTTTCAGAAATTCATGTCATAAAGGAATTCAGGGTGAATTATTTTTTGGTGGTATTAACGGATTTAATGCTTTCTTTCCCAATGAAGTCAAACAAAGAAATTACATTCCAGAAGTTGTTATTACCAATTTCAGAATATTCGACAAAGTAATACCCATAGGCAAGCTTAATGACGGAAGAAAAATCCTTGATCGTTCAATAAGCCAAACAGACGCAATTATATTGCGTTATTCCGATAAGGTGATATCGTTTGAAGTGGCAGCTCTTGATTACATAGCTCCTGAAAATATCGTATATGCTTACAGGATGAATGGCTTCGACGAAGAGTGGAATTATATAAATGCTCAATACCCGGTTATTACTTATACAAACCTAAGTGCTGGAGATTATACGCTTCTTGTAAAAGCTGCCAACCGTAACGTAATTAATCAGGTTGACAAGTACACCGAGTTACGGATTAAAATTACACCGCCTATCTGGAAAACCTGGTGGGCTTATCTTTTCTATGTTTTTATTTTACTAATACTATTTTACTATTTCTGGCAATTAACCCTGCAGCGGATCAGAGAGAGGGAACAGGTGCGGCTGGAAATATTAAAACGGGAAAAATCAGAAGAACTAAATCAGGCAAAAATTCGTTTTTTTACCAATATATCTCATGAGTTCCGTACACCACTTACACTAATTATAGGACCGCTGGAACAGTTACTTAATAAAGGTAGTCAGTTACAGCCCTTTCAAAAGCAGTTCGATATAATGCTTAAAAACGCCCGGCGTATGCTTCGCCTTATTAATCAGTTACTCGATTTCCGCAAAATTGAAGGTGGTAAAATGGTGCTCAGGGCAGAATATTCTAATATTGTAAAATTCATACACGACATTTTTCACTCTTTCGAAGAATATGCTATCGAGAAACAAATTAATTTCAAGTTCCACACTCCGACTAATACTATTATGATTTGGTTTGATCCGGATAAAATGGATAAAATTCTATTTAACCTTCTTTCTAATGCCTTCAAATTTACTCCACAGAAAGGTTCCATTATTATTACAATTCAAACTGGAATTACACCTGCCAATACACCACCGAAAATTAAAGAATATATTCAGATAACCATTAGTGACACAGGTCCAGGAATTTCGGAGAAAGATCTGCCCAATTTATTCGAACGATTCTATCAGGCTGATAATTCTTTATCCCAGGGAAGTGGCTTGGGACTTTCCCTTACCAAAAATTTTGTTGAAATCCATCAGGGAAAAATCACCATCGATACTTCATCAAAGGGTACAGCTTTTCATATTTTGTTACCTGCTACCGAAGGTCATTTAGATCCTGATAAAAAAGTAATTCCCGAAAGTCCTGTCGAGAACAAATATATTCATCTCAGCCCCGATACTACAATACTACAGAGCAAGACAAATAAAGATAGAGCCATTCATTTTCTTCAGAATAAGCATACGGTATTGCTCGTTGAAGACAACCTTGACTTGCGACAATATATCGAAGAGGAATTTCGAGATTATTTTAATTATTATGAAGCCTCGGATGGCTCTGAAGGTTATGAGATGGCTGTTGAAATATTACCCGATCTCATAATCTCGGATATTATGATGCCCGGAATGAATGGGTTTGAATTTTGTCTAAAAATAAAACAGAATTTAGTAACCAGTCATATACCGGTAATTCTGCTTACAGCCAAAACATCCGTTGAGAATCAGGTAAAAGGCTTCGAAGCAGGCGCTGATGCTTATATCCCGAAGCCTTTTGAGATTGATAGATTAATTG
>CAYMQP010000202.1:0-7388 GCA_964392505.1 uncultured Bacteroidales bacterium | reverse complement strand
CATTTATTCGTAATTTCGATGTGGTGGTATTCAACTATCCCGAGGGTGATACGGTAATAAAGAATCTGCCCGATAAAAGTTACTACCAAATGGAAAGGCAATTCGGCAGGGATTATATAAAGAACAATTATAAACTCATATATCGTCCTGTCGATAAGCGCGATAATTACATGAAACGGGTTATAGGAATACCTGGCGATACTGTACATATTGTGCATGGCAGGGCCTTTGTAAATAATCGACCAGAGCCACTGGCATTAGGAAGTCAATACAATTATTCGGTGAAAGCCAAAGGCATTCGAAACGATACACTCTTATTCGATAAGCTCGACGTTTCGTTATATGATGTTAACTATAATGCCTATAATTCGATTTATAGCATTCCACTAACCCGCCAGATGTACCGTACGCTTGTCGATTCCGGTTATTTTAAAGCCGTAGTCCGTTACGAAAACACGGATCCGACATCGGTGAACAACTCAATTTTTCCATATAACGAACAGTATTACTGGACCGAGGATAATTTTGGTCCTATTGTCATACCTCAAAAGGGTGAAACCGTACCACTTAATCAGGAAAATCTTCCGCTCTATCGCCGGATCATAGCGAATTACGAAGAAAATAAATTAGCTATAACCAACGATTCCATTTTTATTAACGATACATTGGTTCATTCCTATACATTTAAAATGAATTACTACTTTATGTTGGGTGATAATCGGCATAATTCAAACGATTCGCGCTACTGGGGATTTGTTCCGGAAAATCATATAATAGGCAAAGCCACCATGGTATGGCTTTCAATCGATAAAAATAAAAAAAGCTTTGCCGGTATCAGATGGAATAAAATGTTTAAATTCATCCGCTAAAAATAGTTACAGTACAATGACAACAACACAAAATAACACACCTGAAATAGCAACTATTAATAAACGAAGTAAGGCTAACCTTATTGACCTGTTCATTTTTTTGCTAATCATCTTTTTATTTCTGAGTAACGATTCCCTTCATTTTCTAATAAAGATTATTTGCATAGCAGGTTATCCTGTTATTATACTTCCCATTTTTATTTCACTGGGTGGTACTCCCGGACAACGTATGCTGGGGCTTGTAATGAGAAGGAATACGGATCATTCGCGATTTCCGAATCTGCTGCAGGCATTTCTTCGTTTAGCCTTGGTTTTTATTAATAACTGGATAGGTGTTTTAGGATTCAGAAAGGAAAACAAGTTTTATTATGAAATTGCCAGTAATACGGTAGTTATCGATACTACCTCCGAACTTAGCGACGAAGAAAAGGAGATCATCGTAAAAAGAAAGGCAAAAATCAATTTTATTATTGCTGCTGTAATTTATACGGCTTGGGTAGTATGGTTAGGCAATTACTGGTTCATACTTGGTTTACTTGTAATATTTGATATTTATATCAGTAAAAAGGTAAACTGGACTCCCTGGAAAAAACGTTATGTAAAAAATCCATGGTTTATTGAATGGCTCGATGCCCTTATTTTTGCCGTAGTGGCCGTTACTATTATTAATATTTTCCTTTTTCAGAATTATAAAATACCGACAGGATCCATGGAGAAATCGCTGCTCATTGGGGATCATTTATATGTAAGCAAGGTAGCCTATGGGCCTCGTATACCTCAAACACCATTATCAATTCCCTTTATGCAGCATACTATTCCCGGTACCGATACCAAATCGTACGTAGAATGGATTAAGCTTCCCTATAAGAGACTTGCCGGATTTGGTAAAATACAACGCGATAATCCGGTAGTATTTAACTTTCCAGCCGGTGATACAGTTTGCCGGGAAAAAGAGTTGCAATCGGTTAGTTACTACTACATAATACGTGCTGAGGCCGAACGTTTGAAACAACTCGACCAGTATGCCAAACAACCCCTGAAAAGCGATAAAGAGTATTATGCCCTGGGTCGAGCTGAGGTATGGCGCAAGCACGACATCCTGGTACGACCTGTCGATCGGAGGGATAATTATATTAAACGCTGTGTAGCTATTCCAGGCGACACACTGCAGGTAATAAACGGAGTAGTTTATATTAATGGACAGCGAGAGAAAGTAATACCGGGTATACAATACGATTTCGCTTTAGCCGTTAACGGACGCCCTTTAAATACTAAGCGACTTAAGGATATGGGTATCAGTCCTGAAGATATTTCGTATAACGCAAACTATACAGTAATGCAGGTTCCGTTAACCGATGCACTGGCTGAAGAAATAAGCAGGAACAAGCTGGTAAAAGGACTTGATATACTGATACGGCAGCCTGATTACTACGATAATAAAATGTTCCCTCATGATAAACGTTTTCAATGGAACCTTGATCACTACGGACCCATATATATTCCCAAAAAGGGGGCCACAATAATTATTACTCCCGACAACCTTCCGCTTTACGAACGAATAATTGATTATTACGAAGATAACAACCTGGAACTTAAGGATAGTGTTATATATATAAATGGCAAAGCTACAAACCAGTATACTTTTAAAATGGATTACTACTGGATGATGGGCGATAATCGCCATCATAGCCTCGATTCAAGGTATTGGGGATATGTGCCCGAAGACCATATTGTAGGCAAGCCCCGCTTTATATGGCTGTCGCTTAACCGCGATAAACGCTTCCCAGCCAATATACGCTTAAAAAGAATGTTTCAAGGAATTGAATAAACATTCGAAATAAAATAGAATAAAAGAAATCCTGAACGATTTAACAGTACAGGATTTCTGTTCTATGAACTAGTATCCGTAATTTTGCGGATTCGGATCTTCCGGATCAATATTATCGATATGAGCCTGTGGAATTGGACGGAAACGATGATATGTTTGAATATTTCCTACAGTCCAATAGTCCGTTGCTTCTATTCTTTCTTTCCAGTAATCAGCACCATAACGAGTTAAAAGATCGAAACGGTTCATTTCACCTGCGGTTTCATGTCCCATTTCATCAATATAGAAATCAGTAAGTTGTTCATCGGAGAAAGCATTCAGGAAACCAGCTGATACCTGCATATCATCCACTGTAGAAGATGTTCTGGTATCGTAGGTGCCACCATCATATTTCCAGTAATGGCATGTTTTTTCCTCACCATCTTTCCATGCAGCACGCGTACGAACCATGTTAAGCGTAGCAGCAGCATTAGAAAAATCTCCTTTCCGGGCATAGGCTTCTGACAATAAAATAAAGGTTTCAGCTAAACGCATACGAATAATATTCTTGAAACCTGCCTGATCTTGAACCGCAGCCCGGCGGCTATCAAGATGTTTTATCAAAGTTGGAAATTGATTGGTTGTAACATCATATCCTCCAACCTGTCCTCTTGATGTAGGCACAGTTATTGATTGCATAGGGACATACCAATATTTTTCCATTGCCCTTGCCAATGCCAATTGTTCTTTTGCCGTACCGCTGGTAAATCGGGTAGAAACATCTTCTATCGATAGTAAAATGGCCGTATCACCTACGGTATATCTTTGCTCTCCATCGACCATTCCAATATCTGCAGGATTAAATGAACCAGCTGCATTTGAATAGGCTGCCCACGGAACATCGACATTTGCATCATTACAATATAATACCCATACATGTGATTTGTAAAGTCGTGAATCAATAAGTTTTCCATGTATACCCGATTCATAATATTTGGCAGCATAAAGCCCGTCTTCGGCATAATAATACGGTGTTGGGGCAAGACGTCTCCAAGGACGATCAGTAAGAAAATCACGTATCAGTCCAACATTCGTACCCCATGTTATAATATCTCCGTTTTCAAGATTTGTTCTCAACGGATAATTCTCTAATTGAGCAGTATAAAACATATGTAACCAGTTTCCACCCTGATTTAAATTTGTTGCAGAATAGTTATTATAAAAGTGATTAGTCGAATAATTAATTGTGAAAAGGATTTCAGGCCCTAAATACTCGGCTACTAAACCCTGAGCTGGATCCCATCCCCAAAGCTCAGAAAAATCACTGGCAAGAACATGGTTGCTGCCACTAGCAGCTCCTTCTCCAAAATTGCAAACCCGGCTAGCAAAGTAAATAACCGAATCAATATCGGTTGATAGACCGCCACGGTCCTCGTTCATATTCCCATCAGACTGATTTTTTGCATATTTATCACAATATCTATACATATAAGCTTTAGCGAGTAAATGTCCTGCAGCTCCCTTGCTTGCTCTTCCCCAATCGCCGGTTACGGCTCCGGCAGCATCGGACCATGGGAGAAGTTCCCATGCCTGACGTGCATCTGAAATTATCTGGGCCCATACTTCTTTTTGAGGTACCCTAAAAAAATCAGTTTTTGGTTTATTGGTTGGAGAAACAACCAGGGGAATATCACCAAACTGAATGACTAATTCATAATAATAGTAAGCGCGAAGAAATAATGCTTCACCCTTCCTGATTGCTCTTGTTTCTTCATTAATTTCTTCATTGATATCAACATATTCTAAGGCAAGATTACACGAAGCAATTCCTTTGTAGTTATTATTCCAGAATCCATCTAGCAATAAATTCGATGATGTAAGCGCTGAAGACAGGTATTGACCAAAAGCATCACGTGCTGAACCATCGCCACCCAGCATAAAAATATCAGTCCCCATATCTTCCAAAGGATATTGGTTCTCCTGTTCAGCGCACCAACGAATTTGCTGATAACAAGATATAATTAAATCGTCAAAACCTTCGGCTGTTTCAAAATAAGTGTAATCAGAATTATACCCTTTCTCTTCAAGAAAATCCTCGCAGGAAAATAATAGTAAAAACAGTCCTGCAAATAATATTATATTCTTAAGTGTTTTCATTTTTTGTGTGTTAGAATGTTACATTTAGTCCAAGCAAATAGGTTCTCATAGTAAAAGAAGCATCCCTGTATAACGTAATCTCACCATCCAAATTTCTCTGATGAGCGATAGCACCCTCAGGATCATTCCCTTCAAATTTTGTAAACATATAGGGATTTTGAATTTTTGCGTATAAACGAACTTTTTGAATCTTAGCTTTTGACATTAAATTATTTGGCAGGGTATAACCCAGTGTGATATCGGAGATTTTCAGAAAATCTCCTTCCCAGTAATACATAGCATTGATATTACTAGGCATTTGCATATCGGCGTGAGGTGCCAACCACTTGGTATCAGTATGCTCCGGAGTCCAATAATCAACAAGATAGGTATTATACCTTCCGGCAATAGAAACGCCAGGATTCCAATAGATTATTTGACCAAAAGCACCATATATAAATATATATAAATCAAATGGGCTATAGGTAAAAGTATTAGCCATACTAATTGTCCATTTAGGCATTTTTGATCCTCTTATTTCACGGTCATCATATGTAATGGTATAGTCGCCATCCAAATCTTCAAGCCTGAGATCGCCTGGTGCAAAATTTGAACGGTTCTCATTGAACCTTGCCATTTCTGCCATATCTTCAGCTGAGTAACCCCAAACAACAGGAGCTGCAACATAATCGAAGTAAGTATCAATAGGGTAACCGACAAACCAATTATTTGCAATATCATCAGTTAATCCGGAAGCCAGTTTCACTATTTCTTCCTTGTTTGTTGCAAATGTAAAATCGGTAGTCCACAGAATTTTTTTTGAATGGATATTTGTAGTATTAAAGCCTAATTCAATTCCCTTGTTCTGTGTTTCTCCAATATTCTGCATTATACTAGTAAAGCCTGAAACAGAAGGCAGGGAACGGCTCATTAATAAATTATTTGTATGCTGAGTATACATATCGATTGATCCCGATATACGCCCTCTGAGTATGCCAAAATCAAGCCCAATATTATATTGTTCTGTTGTTTCCCAGGTCAATGCTTTATTTGAAAGCGTATAAGGAGCGTATCCATATGCAGCATCTTCTTTTCCCCAATTATAGCGGCTCGCAATAATCTGTCCCTCTGTACTATACGGATCCACAGCAGAATTACCTGTTCTACCATATCCTAAGCGAAGCTTGAGATTGCTGATAACCTTATTGTTTTTCAGAAAATTTTCCTGTGAAATACGCCAGCCTAATGCCACTGAAGGAAAGGCTACCCATTTATGACCTTCAGATAATCGGGAAGCCCCATCGTACCTTAGTGATGCTGTTAATAAATATCGTTCCAGTAAGTTATAATTAACACGCCATAACCACGACATCATTGTCCATTGACTATAATCGGTCGTAACGGATTGTGTAGATGCAGCTCCTAAGTCATTCCATAATTGGTGTTCGAAAGGCAGATTATTTCCTTCCAGGTAAGAGGTCCCTGCTACAAATTTTTCGTTCGATTGAACAAATGTGATATTCAATGACTGATTATTAAATTCTTTATTGTATGAAAGAATATTCTCAAAATTCCAACCCCGGTCGATCTCAATACTATCAGTCGCCCTGGCATTACCAAGTCCTGTTACTGTAGAAAAATGACTGAAGAATTCTTGTTCCTGATATAAGTATAAAGATGCGCCGAATTTCGCCCTGTATGTTAAACCTTTGATAATATTAATATCTACAAAAAAATTTGATGTAAGGTTATTATTCCTTTTTTGCCTTATTACGCCATCAAGATCATAAAAGGAGTTGTATTGTAAAGGTTCTCCACAGGGATGCTCAATAAGACCATATGCCGGATCGCCATCAAGGATTACGTCATCATTTGGAGAATTCCAGGGTGTTCCCAGAGGATTCCAGAATATGGGTATAGTTTTACCATCGTTCCAGTCAAGATACGAATAATCTACACTTCCCCCCATGCTAACTCTTTCTCCTAAATTCTGATCTATATTCAAGTGAAGATTATATCGTTTACGGAAAGATTGAAGCTCAATATCTTCAAGATCGAGGTAAGCAGCAGAAACATAATACTTTGTATTTTCAGTACCCCCCCGAACGCTAAGATTATGTGTTTGTGAAGAGGAATAATCACGAAAGCCGGCCATTTGCCAATCAAAACCACGAAGACTTGATGGATCCCAAACACCCCCTTCCCATCCCTGGTTCAAGGATTCAAGAAGATATGGATCTTGAGTAAAATAAGCAATACCTAAATCCTGGTCATAATTTGGTTCCATTGTACTGTAATCACCACTCGGGTCTATTTCGTAACCTCCTTCTCCATCATAAATATATGATCGATTTCCCTCTCTTACATAATCACAATATTCGCCTGCATTCCTCGCCCGACGAAAACGGTCAAGTTTTCCGATACTGAAATATGTATTATACTCTACAACAGCTTTCCCAGGAATTCCTTTTTTTGTTGTAACCAGAATTACACCATTTGCCCCACGGGCACCATAAATTGCAGTAGCTGATGCATCTTTCAGAATTTCAATGGATTCTATATCCGTAGGGTTTAGT
>CAYMQP010000201.1:0-7388 GCA_964392505.1 uncultured Bacteroidales bacterium | reverse complement strand
CATGTAGAGAGTCCATTGGAAGTAGGTTTTAGAAAAATCCGGAATAGCATTGCCGGCTCGCGAATAAAAACTGTGAAAATCGATAAAAATACCTGGAGCATTTTTATAAGCAATTATGTTGATATGTATGAGTTTGAATATCGGATAGATACGAATGAAATGACATTGCTGAACCGGTATGTGAGGAAATAACTTTCGTTAATAAACTCTAGGGTAAGTGTTTCAGGAAGAAATTATTGTCCTGGGTGTGCAAGAATAACCCCTTATCCATTCTCATAAGTAAGCTGAACCAGTCCTCTTTCAAATACTTTATGATCGATCAGGTTAAACTGGAGTTTCTCGAGGCTGGTATCCTTAAAAAGTTTGATGCCTTGTCCCAAGGCTACAGGATGAATGGAGAGGATCATCTGATCGATCAGATTGGCATTGAACAGCAGCGAATTAATTTTACTGCCTCCTACAAGCCAAATATTTTTACCGGGTTGTTTTTTTAGCTTTTTCGTGAATTCCACCACATCGCCGAAAACGAATTCTATCGGATTACTCTCTGATTCCCGAAGGCGGCGCGAGAAAACATAATTCTTTTTATCGGCGTAGGGATATGGTCTGAAATGTTTTATATAATAATAAGTGTTGTAACCCATTATTACTGTATCCACTGAATTATAGAAATCAGAATATCCGAAATCACCATCGGTATAAAGCCAATCGGTATTTCCATCCTTTCCGGCAATAAATCCATCAATGCTGGTAGCAATAAAAAGAACTATTTTTCGCATAAAATTTCGATTAAATTTCTGGTATTTAAGTTACTAAAAAGGATAATTTGACCTTTAAAAAATAATTAACAGAATAATATTAAGTTACTAATTAAGCTTATCATTTTTAAGAAGTTGGTAAGAAAAATTTAAAAATTTACCGTTAATTTTGCATTGTAAATGCGTCCGGTGAGGTAGTTCGGTACTGAAAAATACACATCAACTCCATATTCACTCTCTACAGTACGTACCCAATCGAGCGAGACTTTATTTCGTGCATCGAGCAGGTTAAGTATTTCAGCACTGATCCAAATCGATTTAACACCCAGTTTGGTACGAGTGTTCCTTACTATCAACCGTGAGAAACCGATATCGATACGCCGATAAGGATCCAAAGTAAACACATCGGAAGGTCGAAGATCGGTTGGCCCTGAATAGGAAAACCCCGATCCATAGTTAAGCATTAAATGCACCTTGTAATTCGGATTGGTTGGCAGGTAATCCTGGAAGAATAGTGAAAAGTTTAGCCACTGGTCGGTGGGTCTGCGGTAATAACCCGGGTATTCCACAGTATTATCGGAATGTATGATGTAATCGTTATAAAGATCTTCGTAAGTCCTGAGCAGTGATAGACTAAACCACGATTCTTCGCCGGGAACGAATTCACCATATACTCTGAAATCGATTCCTGCAGCATAAGCCTTGGCATCATACATAGGAAGATACTGAAGACGCACATCGTCGAGTTTGTATGGAATTATCCGGGTCATTTGTTTATAGTAAATTTCACTGGTAAAAACAAAAGGTCTGCGCCATGCCTGAAAATTATAATCAATTCCGGCAACCAGATGCCACGCACGTTGGGCTTTCCTTTCAGGATATAAATTGCCTTCGTGATCGCGTAATTCTTTATAAAATGAAGGTTGATGATACATTCCGCTGGCAATATGTAAGCTTATATTAGGTTGTCCACCAGGTATATAGGATAAATTACCTCTCGGACTAATGGTTAATTCACGGTTATATGTCCAGTATTGCGATCTGACACCCAGTGTAAGTATAAATTCTCCGGCATTGTTCTTGGTTTTAAAAGTATGTTGAAAGAAAGCACTATATCGATAATTGTTCAGCGAATTGGATGCTTTATATACATTAATCAGGTTTACCTCTTCATTTGAGTAGGGCAGGGAATAGCCCGAGGAGTCCAGTAATTGCCATTCGTTTATTTCATCGTCAATAATTTCCTGCTGGGCTTTAATACCCCATTTCGTTAATCCTAACTCCGTAACCAGGGTGCCTTTATGTTCGAGTGAATATATGGTCGTGGAAAGATAGTCGCGGGCATGTTCAAGAAGTGTGCCAACACCAATGTTTATCAAACTGTCACGTAATCCCGAAGAGCCTTGTGTTGCAAGACTTATCCAATACTGTTTAAGCAAATCGTATGTTATCGATTCATCAGATCGGAATCCTGAGGCTGTTAGTTTTAGGGATAATTGTTCAATGGGCTGATAATCGAGTGAAAGAGCACCCAGATATGTGTCGAAATGATCCTTCTCCTGACCTTCGTAATACACCAGGAAAGTATAGCTTTGCTGCAAGGCTCCGAATTCTGTTTCCCTAACCAGGGGTTGCCTGTGAAAGCGATTTGTTGCGTAGTTGCCGAGTATCGACAGATTTAGCTTTTTGGTAAGATCATAAGTAAGGAATGTCTGTGCATCGGCAAACGACGGATTATAATCGCCCTGGGTATCGAGTGTTTTTAGTAAAAATTCGGTCGATTTATAACGGATTCCGGTAATATGGGTGAATTTATTATTTTTTGATGCCCCCTCGAAATGCACCGAACCACCCAATAAACTTGCCGAAACCGAACCACCATATTCAGTAGGTCGTTTATAACGTATATCAAGAACCGACGATAATTTATCACCATATTCGGCATTAAAGCCTCCGGCTGAAAACTGAATGGATGAAACGAGCGAAGGATTAACAAAACTTAAACCTTCCTGCTCTGCCGATTGGATAAGCATGGGCCTGTAAATCTCGATATCGTTAACGTATACCAGGTTTTCATCAAAACTACCTCCACGAACCGAATATTGCGATGATAGTTCGTTGCCGGAAGCTACGCCAGGTAAAGTTTTAATAATTGCTTCTATATTACCGCTTGTATTGGGTAACTGGTCGATAGATTTTATGTCGATAGGAACCAGTGTGTTTTCCCGCTGACGAATACCAAATACTTCAACATCTTCGAGCACTTTAACTTCAGGTTCCAACATTATATCCAAATCGAGGGTTTCACCAGTCTGAAGCTGTATGAACCGGGTGTAGGTTTTATATCCCAGAAAGTATACAATAAGGTCGAGTGATTGTCCCGAAGGTACTTTAAGGATAAAAGTTCCCTGTTCATCGGTTACGGTACCAAGAGTAGTTCCCTCGATGCCCACTGATGCAGAAAATAGTGGATTACCCTGCTCATCTGTAACTTTTCCAGATAAATTGGCTAATTGCTGAGCCCCGCTATTTTCTGTCGAAAACAGTATGAATACACAGGAAAGGGTGAGTAGCAAAAGCCTTCGTGAACTAGTAAATCCCAGCATATTCACATAAAACTCAAAGAATACAATAAAATTGCGAAAAAACAAGATTTTCTTATTCACCCTCTTCGCTGTATTTTTTAAAATCTCCCCGTTTAAGTGCTTCAAAAAAATCTGCCCACGCCATTATATTAAAAATCTGATATGAGGGATAGGTTCCGCGTGTAAACGTCTGGCGATACTGATCTTCAAGAATTTTATTAAAATTGGCTCTGGCGCTTGGGGTTTCATCGAGAATGATCTGGGTTTTCAACAATGCAATGTTCTTGCGGGCATTGTCCATATCATCATCAGGTAGTTCAAGATTAAGAAAAGCGCGTTTAAACTCCTCGTAAGATTTCCAGGGATATATCTCTACTTCGGCAATCATGAAGGTGTCCTGCAGAAGGATAATATCCATGGAAAGAAAAGGCTCCTTTAATGAATCGGGTATAACCATAAATTTGCGCTTATATCCGAGTGAGGAAAACATAATACTGTCGTGTACCTGGGTTACAAACGAAAATTTGCCTTCCCTGTCGGTTATGGTACCACGGTAATTATTAAGCACTAGTATATGTGCATAGGGGAGAGGCTGTAAAAATTCGTCGAGTAGGCGGCCTGTTAATTGCACCAGGTCACCCTTTTTCATTAACTTTTTATCTTGACTATGCAATGGAGACAGTAACAGGATAATGGCTGTGATAATTAAAAAAAGGCCTTTCTTCATTCGCTTTTCAGGTCTCATTCGGTTTCGGAACGCTTCAAAGGTAACCAAATTGAACTATTTTTTATTTTATGATTTGAACACAGCTCGTTAAATTTGGTTAAATTAACAAGAGAAATGTTGTCTATCAATTACTTCGCATAAATGAAGGTTTATGATCCAACAGCGTGAAATAAGTTTACAGGGGTATAAGCGCGGATATCACCTTATCACCTCGGTTATAGAAAACAGTTTTAATGAACTGCCTGAAAGGGGATTAATGAATATATTGGTGAAACATACTTCGGCAGGTATTACTATTAATGAAAATGCCGATCCCTCCGTTCGCCACGATTTTGCTACTTTCATGGATGATCTTGTACCCGAAAGTTATTCACATTTTATTCATAAGTTGGAAGGAGACGATGATATGCCGGCACATTTAAAAGCATCATTAATAGGGCAGAGTATTACTATTCCTATTACCAACCGAAGACTTAACCTCGGGACCTGGCAAGGAATTTATTTTTGTGAATTTCGAAATTATGGAGGTACGCGAAAATTGGTGCTTACGGTCTATAGTTAAAAATTTTGAGTTATGATTACACCGGACGATAGGGCGCAATTAACCCGGCATGGTATCACTAATGAGAAACTTGAGTGGCAATTGAATATTTTCCGCCAGGGAGTACCTTATATGAAACTGAAACGTGTAGCTACTTTGGGCGATGGTATACTTCAAATTTCCGAAGCAGAAAAAAAAGAGCTTGTTTCAAAATACGATGCGGTAAAAGAAATTAGTAAATTAAAATTTATTCCTGCTTCGGGAGCAGCCAGCCGAATGTTCAAAGCCTTATTTGAATATATTGATAAAGGTGTGCATGAAGATTCTCCTTCCGATAACATGGTTGCCCAGTTTTTTTCTTCTATCAAATCCTTTGCCTTTTACGATGAGCTGGCTCAGATTGCTGATAAAAAAGGAAAATCGCTCACATCAATGCTCGCATCTAAACAATATATTGAAATTCTTGAGCTATTACTCGACGAGGTTGGATTGAATTATGGTTTTCTTCCTAAGGGTCTGCTGAAGTTTCACAGGTACGAGACAACCTCCCGTACACCCTTTGAAGAACATCTGGTTGAAGCAGCAGAGTATGCCCGTACTGAGGGTATACATGTATATCTTCACTTTACGGTATCGCCCGAGCATAAAAATGCATTTACCGATTTATTAGAAAATATAAAAAGCGATTACGAAAAGCGTTTTGGAGTTACATTCATTGTTGATTTTTCTCTTCAAAAGCCATCAACCGATACTATAGCTGTTGACCTTAAAAATGAACCTTTCCGAAATCCCGACGGAACACTGTTTTTTCGGCCTGGTGGACATGGAGCTCTAATCGATAATTTAAATGAACTCGACGCCGATATTATTTTTATTAAGAACATCGATAATGTAGTTCCTGAGAAATTCCTTGATAATACGGTAACTTATAAAAAAATTCTGGCTGGTAAATTACTCGAAATCCAGGAACAGGTATTCGGCATATTAAGGGAACTTGATAATTCAGATCCTTCGCCGTCTCGATTAGAAGAGATTAAAAGTTTTATAAACAATCATTTGAATTATGAATTTATAGTACCACCGGACTTACATAATATCAAAGCAACCTGCAAGATTTTTCATAATGTACTTGACCGGCCTATCCGGGTTTGTGGTGTGGTTAAGAATCTTGGTGAACCAGGCGGAGGACCTTTTTGGGCTCCCAATAGTATAGGCGATATCTCACTGCAAATTATTGAATCATCACAGGTAAATAAGGAGGATAAAGCGCAGATAGCTATATTTGACCAGGCAACACATTTTAATCCTGTCGATCTGGTATGCGCTACCAAATCATATAAAGGTGAAAAGTTTAAGCTGCATAATTATATCGATAGTAATACCTGTTTTATCTCACACAAATCGAAAGATGGCAAAGACCTTAAGGCACTTGAACTTCCCGGATTATGGAACGGTTCCATGGCCGACTGGCTTACCATTTTTATTGAGGTACCCGTTGAAACATTTAATCCGGTAAAAACCGTTAACGATCTCCTTCGTCTGCAGCATCAGTAAGTTGTAAACGGTTTGCATAGTTGCCATATCATCGGTTCCGATTACGAAACCATTTTAGTAATATTGGAATTTAACTTCATTATCAATCCGATCGGCAATTGATTCCCTGCGGATTGTTAATATTTTTTAAGTGCCCAATTAGTTGTTATACAAATTATAGCTAATTTAAATTATGAATTTGTAACCATGATTGCTATTTGAAAATGAATTCTATGAATAGAAAATTCATTTTATTCGCCTTTTTCCTGATGTTACCATTATTATTTTGCTATTCCCAGGATGCCAAATTCAAAGCACTTTTCATGTATAATTTCACCAAGTATCTTGAATGGCCAGCAGAAAAAAAACATGGCGATTTTATTATCGGAATATACGGTTCTTCGTCCATTACACCGGAATTACGCATAATTGCCGGAAAGAAAAAAGTGGGATCTCAAACCATAGTTGTTAAAGAGTTTGATTCTCCCTCTGCCATTACATCATGCCATATTCTCTTTGTTCCCGAAAACCGTTCATCAAAGATCGACGATATTAAAATTGCATGCTGTGGCAGAGGCACAATTTTAATTACCGATAAACCTGGAATGGCTGAAACAGTATCGGGCTTGAATTATATTAAAATTGATGGAAAACAGAGTTTTGAGATTAATAAAGTCAATCTCGAAAAACAAGGTATTAAAGTGAATTCAATATTACTCTCACTCGGAATTATTGTAGAATAAATTAAGCAGGCTATCATGAAAAAAATACTATTCATATTATCCTTACTAATATTTACACAACAAATTCTTGTTGCTCAGGAGTTACCCAAGGATATATCTGAGATGACCAAGGAAGATGTGTTAAATTTAACTTACGATCAGCTTCTGGAACTGCCTTTTGAGGATTTGCTGAAGCTAGCTGAAATTGTGGGGGTTTCTCTCGATGAGCTCTATGAGATGATTTTGAATAAAGATGTGGTATCGGCTTCGAAAAGGGTGGAAAGCAGCTTCGAATCGCCACTATCGGCCTCGGTGATTTCGTACGATGAAATTGTTACATCGGGAGCACGTACTATTGAAGAAGCTCTCAGGTTAATACCGGGTTTGATTGTTCGTGAAAAAACTAACGGGAATTTTGATGTCCATATTCGTGGAAATGATAATTTACCCCCTAACCATATGTTAGTTTATTCTGAGAATTCCATAACACTTGTAATGATCGACAACCGGCCGGTTTATAAC
>CAYMQP010000200.1:592-7412 GCA_964392505.1 uncultured Bacteroidales bacterium | reverse complement strand
CAGCAAGAGCTGGCAGGGCATCAGGAGTATCGTTCATATCGATTTCTATACTTCTAAGTGAATTTGGTATAATCCGGACACCTTTATTTTCATGTTTTAACATCACTCCCATTTGCTGAAGATATTCAAATACTTTTTTATCGCCCTGATGATCATTAAAATCGAGTCCTTTTATAAGAATTTCTGATTTAGTGATGGCCGCAGCACAAGCAGCAAAGGTTGCCGATGAAAAATCGGCCGGAATCTGTCGGTTAAATGCTGAATAATGCTGATTCCCCTTAATTTTAAACCATTCCAGTCCATTCTGTTCAAATTGTATTTGCTGACTTCGGAGCCAGTCGAGTGTAATCTCAACGTATGGTTTTTCATGTAGGTTTTCAACACGAATTTCTGTATCGGCATTTGCTAAAGGTGCTGCAAACAACAGAGCCGTGATAAATTGAGAGCTAATCCCATTTACTTTGGTAAATCCTCCCTGCAATGGACCGCTGACTGTAAAGGGACATCTATCGTTGAGCGTTTTGGTTTTTACGCCCAGACTCCTTAATGCATCCAGAAGTGGTGTCATAGGTCGTTTTCGTATCGATGCATCACCATCGAAAGTGATGGCGTGCGAAGCTAAAGAAGCCAAGGCACTGAAAATCCGTAAGGTAGTTCCGGAATTCGCCACGTCGATAAAACTGGCAACCCGATTAATATTCCCTCCCGTGCCATCTATAATCCAGGCATTTTCTTCTGTTTTTACTTTTGCCCCGAATTCAATCGCTGCCCTAAATGCTGCCCTTGCATCGGCTGATTCGAGCGGATTACGAAGTACCGACCGTCCCTCGGCCATAGAAGCAATAGCAACAGCTCGAATGGTATGCGATTTGGAAGCAGGAATCAGAATTTCACCGCTTAGACTGGATTTACGAGATTGTAATTTCAACTTATCCTTTTTACCGGTCGCAAAAATAAGTGTAAGTATGCATTTTACAAAATTATTACAGCATTGCCTGTTATTATCCGGCAATACTCAATAATTAAAAGATAACCTGGGCAATTTTGATATTATGCTGTTTTGGTTGTAAGGTTAATTTTTTGTACTAAATAACTGATAGAATTTAGGGATTATCATCGCGTAAAACACTCTTCCGGTATTCTAGGATTCTTTTTGCATGATCTTTATCATCCCGATTGAGTTTCTGAAAAATCTCGCTCAGATTATTATGTGCCTCCTTCTCCATGAATTGCTGAAAATGTATTTCACCTGCTGAATTTTCCAGCTCATAAGCTAATTTAAAGGCCAATTTTCGATCTGGATTGTCAATAAACCTATTGGTCGCTTCTCTGATTTTCTGATTCGAATCCTGAAGTATTTCCAGATTGTTGGGGATTATACCTGAAGGAAATTTTCTAAAACGAACAAAATCTTTTGAAGCTCTTAAAAGCGCTGCGTGATTTATTTCCTCGATTTCAAGCCGAAACCAAAAAGCTTTGTCTTCTTTCATATGTTCGGAAAATATGCCATACAATTTCGACATATTCAATTCCAGTTCAATCGCTTCGTCAATGATTTGCAGAAGTGTATTTTCCATAAGAGTAAAATTTCCGAAAAATCCTTCTTTAATATAAGAAAAAACAACCTTATACAGTATTTGTTTAAGGCCAAGTTATTTAGAAATCACTTCAATATTATTAATTATTAATAAAAATCTTTTTTACAATAACTGTTTTATGGTCTAATGTGATCTTTAAAAAATACAGGTCTTCCGCCTGGTTTATATTTTGTAATTCTATATACTCCGTATTATAGAATTGAGAAGTACTCAATATCTGGCCCTTTATGTTAATCCAATCAATCTGAATATCCCGGTATGTCTGGTCAAGTTCAATATTAGTTTTATTATCTGAAGGATTAGGATAAATATTAATTAAATCGCTCTCACCAAAATCCCTTACAGAACCACCACCACTAAGAAATATTGAATATAAAACAATGTCGTCAATCATCCAGCCTTCCTTATTTGAATCGTTATTATCACTAACAAAGTTAAATCTAAGAATAACTGTATCCTCAGGTATAGTGTAATCTTTTTTTGGAAAACAAAGAAAATGTACCCATTCTAATTTTGTGGATATCCATTCATCCGTTCTACCTGAAAATCCCAACTCCCCGTTATTCAGAGTGCCGATTTCATAATCAATAATTTCGTTATTATATGCATAATAAGGAGTCATAATATCAAAATAGTAATTGTTATCTAAAAAAATATTTGTCCATGTTTCTCCATAATCATAGGATATAGTTATGTATCCTCCATCAGATAATGTATCAGTATTAAATTTATGCTTGAATTCTAAACAAAAGCCTGTTACCTCAAAAACATTAAAACTAGGGCAATTAAAATTGCCTAACTTAAAATCAAAAAAAGAAAGATTATTGGTTGGATAATAATTTACTGAGTCAGTGATAATCACTTTTTCGCCCGAAAAAGCAGAATCAAAGAAAACTTTATGAGGCCTCGCTATTTGCCAGATGCATTCATTAGAGGTATCAATTTTTATGTATTCATAGGGATTTTCAAATGTGATGGTATCAATGTATATTGTATCCCCAAAGCCAAATATTTGCTTTGTGAAAAATATCAAAAACAGAAATACAGGTATTTTCATCGGATAAAGTTTTAAAATTCTTACTAAAAACAGGGTATCTTTATTTGTAGGATGAATAATTTAACCATAACGTTGCGTAAGATTTATTATAATTTATCATTTAAAAATACCCTAACTTGCATTATTCATAGCTTAATTGACTATTCCGTGCTAAAGCAAGTTAGCCCGATTAATCCCGCCGCTCGCGGGATTAATCGTAATCCGTCTTATAAATGAAATTTAAAAATTTTATAGACTAAAACTCCAGAGTCATCTGCTGACCTTTTTTGGTCTGATTCTCCTGGTCACTGGCTGGCTCATCCTCATCCATGGCATCATCAACCAGTTGTTCTTCGGGTGTTTCCTCTATAATAAATTCTACTTCGTCTGCTGATTCTTTTTTATCGTCAACAATTTCTGGAGTTTCTTCTTTTGTTGCCTCTTTCGACAGTGTTTCATCTTCAACGATTTCAAAAACCTCCTCTTCTTTTAATCGAAGAGGTTCCAGTTCTTCCACTTTCTTGATTTCATAATTTGACAAACGTTTGCCTTTTGCTTTAAATCCTTTAACTGCAATAAACGACTCGGCATCAACTTCTTCCGATTTACGGTTTTTGTGTTTACCTCCAAAATGTAACTGAAGTCTCGGAAAATCTTTCGTACTAATGTGCACAAATTCGCATTTTGTGTCTTCGGGTAGATAACTCTGAGGCTTACCATTTATATCGACAGAAAATCGTTTTATATAATGGTAGTTCTGGTCATTATCGTAGTAAACAACGGTATAAACACGTTGCTCGTTGTATTTATGAATACTTACGATTCCCTCGTCGAAATGCGTTGTCAGATCGGGCTTATAAGTGCAGCAAATTCCCGACGAATAAAATACAATAATTCGATCGACCGTTTGAAATTCACCAACATATTCACCCCGCGCTTCATCATTAAGTCGCTGTACTTCATGGTCGAACCAGATTTTCTGACCTCCCAGAGTAGAACCTATCTTTTCTTTTAGCTCAATACGGTGCACGGCATAACGTGTCAGAATATTTCCCATTGAATTCTTGCCTTTAATCGCCAGCTGACTAAAATCGTAATCGATATGTATATTGCGCAAGCGGGGTCGGGGTTTATGAGTAATTTTGATGATTTCAGCTTCGCCGTTCGGATTTACAGTTAGATGCAGAATTTTTGAACCTTTTCTTCCTCGGGTCAGATCGTATTCTTTATCGCGTGTAAGACCTGTTATGGCACAACGCTTGGCCATAATAACACCGTTCAACCCGTCGCGATATACAACGTTATAAATAGTTCGATTATCGTTTTTCCTGAAAACAGCGGCGTGCATAATTCCTTTACCAACAAAAGCCTTATCGGCAACTTTCGTAATCATATACTTACCATCGGAACGTATTACGATAATATCGTCAATATCGGAGCAATCGCATACAAATTCTTCCTTTCTCATGCCTGTTCCTATAAATCCTTCCTCACTATTCATATACAACTTCTCGTTTGCAACTACTACATGAGTGGCTTCAATGGTATCGAAACTTCTGATCTCCGTTTTTCTTTCTCTGCCCTTGCCATACTTTTTCTTTATTTGCTTGAAGTAATTGATAGTAAAAGGCACTATGTGAGCAATATGATTTTTTACCTCCTCCATCTCTGCCTCTACATCTTTAATATGCTCATCGGCTTTAAACGAACTATATTTCGAAATACGTTTTATTGGAATATTAGATAATCTGATCAGATCCTCGTGTGTTACTTTACGACGTAGTTTTTTCACAAACGGCTTCAGGCTCTGATCAATAGTATCGAGTATTTCCTCCTCGGTTTTACAGGTTTTGATATTCTCGTAAAGTTCGTTCTCAATAAATATACGCTCAAGCGAATACAAATGCCATTCTTCCTCCAGCTCCTCCAGTTTTATTTCCAGTTCCTGTTTTAACAAGTTCAGAGTATTATCAGCCGAACGTTTCAAAATATCGGTTACCGTAAGAAAATAGGGTTTGTTGTTTTCAACAACACAGGCATTCGGCGATATAGATATCTCACAATCGGTAAATGCATAAAGGGCATCGATGGTTTTATCGGGTGAAACTCCGGGAGCAAGATGTATAAGTATCTCTACATTTTCGGCAGTATTATCATCGATCTTTTTGATTTTTATTTTTCCCTTCTCGTTGGCTTTAATAATTGAATCGATGAGCGAATTTGTAGTACGCCCAAATGGCACTTCAGTTATTGCCAGAGTCTTATTATCAATTTTGGAGATCTTTGCCCTGATCTTTATCTGCCCTCCGCGAAGTCCATCGTTATATCTTGCAATTTCTGTCATGCCTCCTGTAGGGAAATCGGGGTATAGCGTAAATTGTTTCCCATCGAGGTAAGCGATACAGGCATCGATAAGTTCGTTGAAATTGTGAGGCAATATTTTTGAAGCAAGACCAACAGCAATACCCTCAACTCCATGTGAAAGTAATAGAGGAAATTTTACAGGCAAGGTAATAGGTTCCTTATTTCTGCCATCGTACGATAATTTCCAGCCCGTAGTTTTGGGATTAAAAACAACTTCCAGTGCAAATTTTGAAAGGCGTGCTTCGATATACCGGGGTGCAGCAGCACCATCGCCTGTAAGTATATTACCCCAGTTACCCTGTGTATCGATCAACAGATCCTTTTGCCCCATTTGCACCAGGGCATCACCAATAGAAGCATCGCCATGCGGATGATACTGCATAGTATTCCCGATGATATTGGCTACCTTGTTGTAGCGGCCATCATCGAGCCTGCGCATAGCATGCAATATCCTTCGCTGTACAGGTTTTAATCCATCGTCGATATGAGGTACGGCACGTTCCAGTATAACATAAGAAGCATAATCGAGAAACCAGTCTTCGTACATGCCTGAAAGTTTTGTGACATGGGTCGATTTCTGGTGTTCGGTTAATTCCGATGTTTCCATTGACTCCTCTTCGGGTAAATCCTCTATTCTATCCAGCTCGTCCTGATTCATGCGATTTACTTTCTATTATTACGCTTCCACCAAATCTTCTTCCACGCGCAGGTTATCAATAATAAATTCTTGGCGTTCGGGCGTGTTTTTGCCCATGAAAAATGGTAAAAGCTGATTAACCGTATCTTCTTTTTTTAGCGTTACTGGCTCCAGACGCATATCCTTTCCGATAAAGTGCTTAAATTCTTCGGGTGATATCTCACCCAATCCTTTAAAACGAGTAATTTCAGGATTAGGTCCCAGTTTTTCGATAGCCTCGAGTTTTTCCTCTTCGCTGTAACAGTATACCGTATTCTTCTTATTCCGGACCCTGAAAAGAGGTGTTTGCAAAATGTATACATGACCCCTTCTCACAAGTTCAGGGAAAAATTGCAGGAAAAATGTAAGTAGTAACAATCGGATGTGCATGCCATCAACATCGGCATCGGTAGCTATTACTACATTATGATACCTAAGATTATCAATATCTTCCTCAATATTCAGAGCAGCCTGCAACAGGTTAAATTCCTCATTTTCGTATACAATTTTCTTTGTTAATCCATAACAATTAAGAGGTTTGCCTTTTAAACTAAAAACAGCCTGAGTAGTTACATCGCGCGATTTTGTGATAGATCCGCTCGCTGAATCACCCTCGGTAATAAAAATGGTTGATTCCATTTTACGCTCATCGTTTGAAGTGAGATGCACTTTACAATCGCGCAGTTTTTTATTATGCAGACTTACTTTTTTGGCTCTTTCTCGGGCCAGTTTCTGAATTCCTGAAATGGCTTTGCGTTCTTTTTCCGATTCTAGGATTTTGCGGTTTAATATTTCAGCGGTTTCGGAATGTTTATGAAGATAGTCATCGAGATGCTTCTTCAGAAAATCATTAATATATTTCGATACCGACGGACCTTGAGGTCCCATATCTTTCGAACCGAGTTTGGTTTTTGTTTGTGATTCGAAAACTGGGTCTTCTATCTTAATGCTGATAGCCGCTATTATGGATGCCCTGATATCAGAAGGATCGTACGTTTTATTATAGAATTCCCGTATGGTTTTCACATAGGCTTCACGAAAAACCTGCAAATGGATTCCTCCCTGAGTGGTATGTTGTCCGTTAACGAATGCAAAATACGTTTCACCATACTGATTTCCATGGGTAAGAGCAACCTCTATATCATC
>CAYMQP010000200.1:0-582 GCA_964392505.1 uncultured Bacteroidales bacterium | reverse complement strand
ATTGGATATAAACCCTCAGTACTCATGTTTTCTTCCAGGAGATCCAGCAAACCGTTTTTCGAGATGAATTTTTGACCATTGAGTTTTATAGTTAGTCCTGAATTCAGATAGGTATAATTTCTTACGAGTGTCTCAACATAATCTTCTATATATCGATAATTACCAAATAATCCGCTGTCAGGTATAAACTGTACCCAGGTACCGTTCTTTTCAATTGTGGACTTTTCATCGGTCTCTTCAACTAAATTCCCTTCGGAAAAACATACCGTTTTCATTTTTCCCTCGCGAAAGGCTTTAATATCGAAATTGACCGATAAAGCATTTACAGCTTTAATGCCCACACCATTAAGACCTACCGATTTTTTAAATACCTTGGAATCGTATTTTGCTCCGGTATTCATTTTTGATGCCACATCTTTAAGCTTGCCCAAGGGGATACCCCTGCCATAGTCGCGCACAGTAATAACATTCTCATTAATCGTGATATCGATTTCTTTGCCGAATCCCATCATATATTCATCGACTGAATTATCGAGTACTTCTTTAAGTAAAATGTAAATCCCGTCATCCTTCGAGGATCCA
>CAYMQP010000199.1:0-7494 GCA_964392505.1 uncultured Bacteroidales bacterium | reverse complement strand
AATGTATCCATAGTAATCCGGTTATCAGCATATTCCAGAATTGTAGTTAGCTGAATTTTTAATTCATCTTTATCCTGAACAATCTCCAGTTTATATGGCAGATTACTGGCACCATAATTACCCAGCTCGCTTTTTTCTTCACATAATACCCATAATCCTGAAAAGTCGACAGGTTTATTATCTGTAACAGGGAGCTGTGGCAGGTTACAAGTTTCTCGATAGGACGAAATGATGTTCCAGTATGCTATATCTTCTAAAAATAGAATACGGGGATCATTCACGAGAATATCGTATTGTTTTCTCAGTGTATTGCGTACCATTCCGGCCCATGTAACATAAAAAGTCCATCCGGGTTGATTATCCAGAATTTCAAGTGTTGGAGGATTTCCTACTTCGCCCAGAACTAGCGGTTTTCCATCGGACAAAGCCATAAGACTATCGTAATATGCCTGTTTAAAATCGCTACCATATACATCGAGTGCCAGTACATCAAAGTATTCGTTACCCGGATAGAAATTTGAAAATTTCATTTCGGGCCTGGTAGGTCGGTCGACACTCCACACCCATATCAGGTTATTTAGTTTATGATAATTTACCAGCCGATCGAAAAGTTGTTTATAAAGTGCCTTGGTGCTGTATTCACCAACACGGCCTCCCCACCAGAACCAGTTACCATTCATCTCGTGATAAGGGCGCCATAGAATCGGAACATGGGCATCCTGTAATTTTTTCAGGTAAACAGCAACGGAATCGACTTGTCTGCACCAACGATTATATAATTCAGTACCAGGTGTTAGTATATCCTTATATTGCCTGTCGAGTAGGTGTCCCTGAACACTGGACAGCGAATCGGGCGAAGCATCGGGAAGCGGTCTGAAAGTTACGGGTTCATCGGCTGAGGGAGGTACGGCATGCCAGCAAATGGTAATAATAGAACCCGATTGATGCTGCTTTATGGCTTCTTCAACAATATCGGGCCGGGCAAGGTACGAATCGGAATCGCCTTCTTTTGCATGACCCCAATCGGAACTCCATATAACAGGCGTTTTGCCAATATAGTCAGCTGCAAATTCTGTATTTCTCGAACGTGTATTCGGGTAATTATGTTGTCCGGTAAGAGTGTAATGCCCGGAAATTTGATACAGTACTTCCAAAAGTGCCTGAGCCTCGGGTAAGATATTCGGTGTTACGGGTTCAATTATGTTATCTGCATAAACTGGTATTAATACCGTTTGTATTAAGCACAAACACGATAACAACGATCTCAAATTCTTTTTTATAGTCAGTACTTTTATTATTAAATAATACAAAGTATGATTAACACTAATATAGACAATCCAATAAAATTAGTTCATATCTGATTTGTTGTGAGATTTACTAACTTACCCTACGATTAAAAAGCTATAATCCCCTAAAGCTATGAAAAGAAGAGATTTTATTAGTAATACTTCGCTGGCAACCCTTTATTTATGTTCAATTATTCCGAGTGCCTGTAAAAATGTAACGCCATCATCAACGCAAACCGAATTAGCGTATCAGGATGAGTTTGAACTAAATGAGATCACCATACAGCAATTACAGGATATGCTTTCCCGGGGGGAATATACTTCGGAGCAAATTACAGGAATGTATCTGAAACGTATTGAAAATATCGATAAAAATGGTCCTGCAATCAATGCTGTGATAGAACTAAATCCTGAGGTCATCGCTATTGCCCGGAGCCTTGATATTGAACGTCAGCTCGGTAAAATACGTAGTCCCTTACATGGCATTCCTATATTGATCAAAGATAATATCGATACAGCCGATAAAATGCAAACAACGGCCGGATCGCTTGCGCTGGAAGGAAATATCGCTTCTGAAGATGCATTTCTGGTAAAACAGTTAAGGGAAGCCGGAGCTATATTATTGGGTAAAGCAAATTTAAGTGAATGGGCCAATTTTCGATCTACACGTTCGGTCAGTGGATGGAGCAGTAGGGGAGGGCAAACAAAAAATCCGTATGTGCTCGATCGTTCGCCCTGTGGTTCAAGTTCCGGTTCAGCAGTGGCTGTTGCTGCTAATCTATGTATGGTTTCTGCAGGAACCGAAACCGATGGTTCTATAGCCTGCCCGGCATCAATGAATGGCATTGTCGGTATTAAACCTACAGTCGGACTGGTAAGCCGTTCGGGAATTATTCCCATATCGCATACCCAGGATACAGCTGGACCATTTGCCCGCACTGTTGAAGACGCTGCCCTGTTACTTGGGGTACTTGCAGGTAACGATGAAAAAGATCCGGCAACAAATAAGAGTGAGGGTAAGTTGATAAAGGATTATACAAGTTTTCTTAATACAGATGGTTTGAAAGGAAAGCGAATTGGTATCGAAAAAACATTTCTGAAGGGACATGAAGCTATCAGTTCATTGTTTGAAAACACTCTAACTCAGATGAAGCAAGCAGGTGCAACCATCGTTGAAGTTGAATTTATGGATCAATACAATAAGTTAGGTGCCGATGAATTTAATGTGCTTATGTATGAATTTAAAGATGGATTGAATAAATACCTTTCAAGTTCAAACGCTGGTGTAAAATCTTTACAGGAGGTTATCGATTTTAATATCCAGCATGAAGATAAAGTAATGCCCTATTTCAAACAGGAAATTCTGATAGATAGTCAGAAAAAAGGTGGATTGGACAGTCCGGAATATCTTCAATCGTTAAAGAGAATGCAGGATACTATGCGTGGTCATATCGATAAGCTTGTAGGTGAATTCGACCTGGATGCGCTTGCAGGACCGGCTACAGGCGCTGCCTGGTGTGTTGATCCTGTCAACGGTGATTTCTGGACAGGGTATGGAACCTATGGTGCTGCTGCTATCACAGGTTACCCGTCTGTTACCGTTCCCATGGGTGGTATAAGTGATATTCCTGTTGGCATTTCATTTATAGGAAAGGCATTCGATGAATCAGGACTTATTTCCATTGCTTATACTTACGAGCAAATTTCGAGGAACAGAACTACGCCGTCTTTTAAAAGAACAATTCAAATTTTATAAATTTATAATTGCAATATATAATCCTTAATTACCATATATGATTATGAATCGATTTGTTAGCACTATTCTGTTTTTATTAATTCTTGTTGGATGTAAAAACAATAAACGACCCGATCTTTACGATTACCCGATTTCCGCTATCCCTATTAACAAAGTTGAATTGACTGATGATTTCTGGCTTCCGAAAATCAAGACCATACAAAAAACTACTATTCAGTATGCTTTTAATAAGTGCGAAACGGAAGGCCGTATGGATAATTTCTTTATTGCCGGCGGGAAAATGGAAGGGACTGTAAAAGGAAAAATGCCTTTCGACGATACTGATTTATATAAAATAATTGAAGGGGCATCTTATTCCCTTATAAGCAATCCCGATCCGGAGCTCGATGCCTACCTCGACTCCATTATTGGTATTATTAAAACAGGGCAGGAACCCGACGGGTATATTACTACCTGGTTTACTATTGATCCGGCAAATCCACCGGCTCCCTGGGTGAAACCTTCGACACACCGGTGGGAAAATGAGGTCAGCAGCCACGAATTATATAACAGCGGGCATCTTTTCGAAGCAGCTGCTGCACATTATGTAGCAACCGGAAAGCGAAATATGCTGGATATAGCCCTCAAAAATGCCGATCTGCTGGTCGAGGATTTCGGTCCGGGGAAAATACAGATCGTACCCGGCCATCAGATTGTGGAAACAGGGCTTATTGAATTGTACCGGATAACCAAAAAGCATGAATACCTCGAACTGGCAAAATACTTTCTCGACTGGCGCGGCGACTCACTTACGCACGATCTTTTTGGACCTTACAGTCAGGATCATATGCCGGTTACACAACAGCACGAAGTTGTAGGTCATGCGGTAAGAGCCTTATACATGTATGCTGCCATGACAGATATTGCTGCCCTGTACCATGACAAGGACTACCGGAAGGTAGTAAACAACCTGTGGGAAAATATGGTGTATAAAAAACTTTATATTACCGGTGGTATAGGTGCCAGGCACGAAGAAGAATCGTTTGGTGAGAATTATGAATTGCCGAATCTGACAGCCTACAACGAAACTTGTGCTGCTATCGGGAGCGTGTACTGGAACCATCGTTTATTTTTATTGACCGGTAAATCGAAATACTACGATATACTTGAACGCACTCTCTATAACGGATTAATATCAGGCATTTCGGTCGATGGCACCACATTCTTCTATCCGAATCCGCTTGAATCCGATGGTAACTTTACTTTTAATAAGGGCGCCTGTACACGGCAGGCATGGTTCGATTGTTCCTGCTGCCCGACCAATTTGATTCGTTTTATTCCTTCCATACCTGATTTAATCTATGCTCAAAACCACGATACACTGTATGTAAACCTGTACATGTCGAACCGGGCAACTTTGAGTCTGGGGAAATCATCGGTAATTATTTCACAACATACAAATTATCCGTGGGACGGCCAGGTTAAATTGAATATCGATCCGGAAACTTCAAAGGAGTTTACCATAAGACTTCGTATTCCCTACTGGGCAAAAAACGATGCCGTGCCAGGCTCATTATATAAGTATTTGGAAAATAAAGCAGAAAGAACCCGGTTAACGATTAATGAAAAGGATGTTGAAGTCGATTTGAGTAAAGATTATATCGAATTAACAAGAGAATGGGAAAAAGGAGATGAAATTGAGCTGTTTTTCCCTATGGAGGTTAAACGGGTTATTGCCGATACAAATGTTATTGAAGACAGGGGTAAGGTTGCTCTCGAGTATGGACCGCTGGTGTATTGCGCCGAAGAGGTTGATAATGATCAGGAAATTGCACAATTAGTAATTTGCGATAACGCTGAATATATTACTGAGTTTAGAACTGATTTATTTGACGGTATAAACACTATTGTAAGCAATGTTCATTACTGTGATATAACGAAAGCAGATAATTCTGATGAAGATCTGAAAACAGTTTTGATACCCTATTACCTGTGGTCGAACAGGGGTGTTGGTAAAATGAAGGTCTGGTTTCCGAGGAAAAAATAATAATTAATATAAATTGAATTTTAACTAGTTAAGTATTAGAATATCATGAACTACATCTGGATAATTGTAATAGCGATTTACATTGTTCTGATTCATCTCGTAGCACATTACATCGGAAGAAAAAGAAAGATCGGCTATGGAAAATCGGTTTTCTGGTCCATTTTGTTGAGTCCGGTTATTGGTTTTATTATTACCTCATTAAGTCCCCGGGATGAATAATGGAGAATATTACGAAACTAACTTTTACCTAATGAACAATACTATATGTAATAAGCGAATATTTATTTCGTATATAATAAATAGGTTATTCACCATAATTTTAAGACACAAAAACCATGAGAAAAAATATCTTGATATTTGTTTTTATAGCCATAATTACAAGTTGTGATAATAAGAAAAACGAGGTAATCCCTGAAGTTGACAGCTATCCAATGAGCGTTGGAACTGAGTGGTATTATAACAGACAAGTAATTATGAAAAAATATGAGTCAGAAACTTCAGATAATATAATTGATATTGACACAGTGAGTTTTACTGTAAAAGTGTGGATAGATAAGGATACTGTACTTAATGATACGATGAGTGTTACAGTTTTCAAAGCCAGGGAGAATGACAACAATTGGACATCGAATCAATACAAATTTACTGATAGTGAAGGTTTAAAAAATTATGCATATTCTAATGTGGGAGGAGCACATGTTTTTGCAAAGAAAAGCGGATATTTACTATCATCATTTGGTTTAAACTTATATACAACTTATAAGAAAGGGACACAAACAAACGATGAAATAATATGCGAGGATAAACCCACATTAGATATAAAATTACCACTTGATAAAAATTCATCATGGATTTACAGACAACCTTCTGAAACAGTGACATTACAAATTGATAAAGAGGTTATTGGTACTGAGGCTTTGAATCTTTTTGGACAAAATTTTGCTTGTTATAAAGTAAGATGGAATTATTTGTATGATCCTGTTTTTGATGGTATAGCAATAACTGATTGGATTTCAGAAATGGGATTAATAAAAAGATTGACCATTTATGATAGAGTAACATTGACAACTCCAGAAGGCGAACCAATTGATGGGAATATTCAAATGATTGAAACGTTAGAATTAAACGATTTGAAAACTAATTAATTACAGTATACATCATGCAATATTAAAAATCGGGGTGAACGTGGTTTGCGAAAGCCTTCTAAGCTTTCGCTATATTAATAGAGGATAGGAACGTTAGCAGGCAATAAAACCAATAATTTCCCTCAAAACACCAACACATATTGACTTACCCAGCTGAAAATTGTAATTTGCATGTAATAAAACGAAACATACTTATATTTTATCTTCTTATGTGGAAGAATAAATGTATCAGATAGATATACATATATATTCTTGGAACCAAGGGTAAAAAACCTAATTAAGCTGAATTAAAATATGAAATCCATTGTTTTAATCCTGTTTTTACTTGAGATTGTATGACCTAATATACACATTAAGTATGTTGGAACGATATTCAACAAAATTCTCAAAATTGATGTTTAGTATTTAGTATAAACCAAAAGATAAATTTATCGAGATACTGACATTTTGTGGGATAATAAATCAATCTTAAATAGTAACTTGTAGTTCCAACATTAAGAATTATGAAACCACCAAATAAACATATTAATAAAGCAGCCTATGCTGGGCTCATTTTCTTAATAGCTTTTTTCATTGTAATGAGCTGTCATAGGCAATCCGGAAAGACTTTAAATAGAGATTGGGAAGGAAAGGTCATGACAGTAAACGGGCTCATTCCGGCCGATTCAATGGGTATCACTCTTCCACATGAACATTTATTGATTGTGCATTCCAAAACTGAGCGGGACCTGACAGATGTGGCAACCGCAATATCTGAATTGCAATATTTTGCCGATGCAGGTGGCAAAACTTTAGTTGAAGCCTCTAATATCGGAATCGGGAGAAATCCGGAAGGTTTAAAACAAATATCCATGGCCACAGGTATTAACGTTATCATGGGCGCTGGTTTTTACAAGGATAAATGGGTACCCGATTCAATCAAGAATAAATCAGTCGATCAATTAACCAATATTATAATAAGTGATATTCTAGATGGAATAAATGGAATTCATGCAGGTTTTATAGGTGAAATAGGGCTCAGTTGGCCTATGACAAAATTTGAAAAAAAAGTATTAAAAGCCACTGCTCGTGCACAGAAAGCCACTGGTGCTGCAGTTAATTTGCATTTTGATATTCCGGGTGAAGTTAAGGATAGATATCGCGCAATGTTTATATTAAAAATGGCAGGGGCTGATTTAAAACGTGTGTACATTAGCCATAACGTACCCTATCTTGATATGGTTGATACCTATGTCACTTATGCCAAAATAGGGTGTTATGTAGCTTTTGATTTGTTCGGAT
>CAYMQP010000198.1:0-7532 GCA_964392505.1 uncultured Bacteroidales bacterium | reverse complement strand
TTATTTTCTGGTCGTTTACCAACATATCCCATTCATCCTCATTGTATGGAAGTGCTTTTGCCCTTACAAAAAGTATATATTTACCATCGGGAGTCCAGAAAGCATTTGACTGGACATATTCTGGAAGATTGGCTCCAGGCAGTTCTTTGAGTTTGCCCTTATAACGGTCGTAAACAGCCAATACTCCATTTACAGGAAAAAATATCTGTGAAAAAGCTAATCTGTCCATATCGTACCCAAAATTGTATGCCACAACTCGATCCTTGATTGTAGTAGCAACATATCTGCCATTTGGCGAAATTTTAGAGAACATTCCAAACGTAGCCTTCTCCTGCATTTTGTTCCACGACAGGTAATTGTTCGTATCGAAAACCATTGTATCAGAAATTTCTGTAATGAAATAACCGCCTTTGTCACGATGCGCCGCATCGAAATCAAGCCCTATAATCCTGCCATCTTCTGATGAAGAATGACAATTCCCGCAAACCATAAATTTTTTCATCACAGTATGAGGTTCGTATTCACTGCTCACATCGACAAGCCGGTAGCTCATTAAATCGGGATTTGCCTCGGCAAATACAAAGGGTAGTGGAATCTCGCGATATAGTATTGGAGCCCCAACCGAATCCTTGGCAAAGTAGAAATATATTTTAGCTGTTTTGTCTTTCCTAAGTCTTTTTTCGTTTGATATGGGCACAGCATTTACTATGATTTTTTTAATACCTGAAGCATTCTTTAACCTCTCCCAATCATCTGTATTGGGCTGATAGCTATTGGTTAGTGACACAGTATCGATAATAGAATAACTGTTCCCACGGGTTTTTATTTCAACAATCCACGAAACAGAGTCAATATCTTGATTTTGCCAGTGAAATACAGGAGGAGGAAATTCGGGAGGAAACAAAGCTCGATGGAACGGATATAGAAAGTTGTTATTCTGATTTCGATCTCTAATAATTTTGAACACTACTAAAATAATAATAATACACCCGGTTAAAATGACCAAAACTGTTTTATATAAACGCTTCTTCGCTTTCATGATCAATGATATACAATAGCGAAATTTATCAATTTAATCGATAAACACATGAGAAACAGGTGTATATAGATTGTAAATTATGCTAGCTCGGCAACTCCCTCTATTTCAAGAAGTAAATTCTCACGACAAATGTCAGCAACCAAATAGTGTACCGGTATATCACCATAATGCGCATCGCAGATTTTCCTTACAATATCAATCTCTTTCCTGTCTTTAATGTAAACACGAATAAAGGTATATTTCAATTGATTGGGAACGTTGGAAATACCTACATTAACAAGATTTGCTTTGGCGATCAGGTTAGCGATATTATCAAGCGTGATCTCGGTTTGCAATCTGATATTATCAACACCGATGGTTTTTTCACTCTGTATTGAAGCGGTTCCTGAAATATAAATGCTGCGTACTCCATTGACATGGCTGTATTTAGCCCGTTCGAATTTTGGAGTCGATTTTTTACGATGTTTTACCAAGGCATCCCCAACAAGTACTTGTTCAGAATAATGATATGCATCGACCTGTTTAGGATTTTTTATAGGAATAATATCGATGCTAGGTAATGGTTTTACTGCATAGAATTCGAGTATTAGACCACCTGCATCCATTCCAATACCTGTAGCAGCCGGATATCCCATTTGAAATTCTGCTTCAGCATAGTATTTCGATCGCATATCGTTCAAAATCTGGTAATGTTGAATATATTCCTTCCCATATCCATGAATCTTTAAAATACCTTCCACATAGTTCCATTGCCGCACAACATCCGAAAATGTAAGCCCCTCGGCCTCTAGTATGGATTTCATGAGCCTAAAAGATTCATCGACCTGAACCGAAAAATCAGTATTGAGTCTTTTTGACGATATACCACCGGCATATACTTCCGTGGAATTTTTAGATTCAACAAGTGCATAGGGTATTCCTTGCTCTTCTTTATAATAAATTGTGGTTTCCTCGCCCTTATCTGCCAGTAAAATTAGTTCTACCGACATTTGTATCCCGTTTGCGGGAGGTTGAGCAATAATACTTCTTGAAGGTTTAACTGATAGTTTTTCTTCTAAAGCCTTGGTGATAGTTTCATATCGCTCGATATACTCGTTATTATTGCGTGCATCAATAAAAAACGATATTTGAAGAATAAACCGATCGTTTGCTGTAACTTTCGCTTTAATCTGCTCTAGAATACTCATTAGCTGCATGTTAAAACCATCTCCTTCTGCAGGTGTAATAAGCATTCGCTCAATCCTGTTTTCCATTTTTAGTCTCGTGGCTAATTGCAATAATCTGTCAAAGAATTCCTCAAATACCAGCAGATTATAACAAGTTGAAAATAATTAAGCGCCAAATATAAAAATAATCATGATTATATCCTGCCAGTATAGTATGACTTTTATTAGTTAAGGATAAACTCAGGATGTAATCTTCAACAATTTAAAGTTTGATTTTCAACGATGTATAGTAAAAAAATATGCGTTAATGGCTTGTCATAAAAATAAAAAAACCAGGATGCAATTGTCTTATTATCAAAACATCCTGGCAAACGTGTTATTAGCAGAAAGTTAGTGTAATTTTCTAATCGTAGATATACACATCGAGATAGTTCGACCGGATATTATCGGCATATCTCAAATCCTTCACCTCTTCCTGGGTTGTTAGGAATATATTTATAGTATAATCGTCAGCCGGCAGTTTTTTATCGGTATTGCGTAATTTACTGAATACAATATCACCCAGCTCAACCCTGATAAATTTCGCTTCGCCCGGCTTTAAATTCAAACCTGACAAACTTTTCAGATCAGGCATACCATTCGAAATTTCGTGTAAAGGAATAATTCGCTTAATACTGCCTGAATAAGAAGTAAACTCGATTACAAGTTCGCTATCAGGTACTTTAACTAAATGATCGGAAGTGTTTTCCATTTTCAATGTTAGAAAATTAGGTGTTCCTTCATTTAGTTGTTTACTTTCAAGCGATATATCAATATCGAGTGCACGATTCAGATCGACATGTTGTTCATTTGTACAGCATTGAAAGACAACTAAACATCCAGTTAATAAAATCACTCTCATATCCATAATCAATAGGAATTTAAAATTATCGTTTATTTACCTGAAGAACGATTCTGACTGCTAATTATTATGATTGGTTGCTATAAATAATTATAATTTATCATTAATTAGCACTTAATGCTAGTTAATAAAATATACCACTGAATTTTATAAGTAACAATTGAAATTCCCTACTGAGTGGAATTCATTATACTCATCCTGACACCAATTTCAAGTCCTCTGATTTCAGCAAGATTTTTCATTCTTCCATACAGGGAATAGCCCGGATAATTATTTTTCCCAATATCACCAAGTATTTGATTTCCGTGATCCGGACGCATGGGTATCTGACTATCAGGTCTTCCTTCATTGATACGCCTTTGTTCTTCCTTCACCAAGGCTTTCATTACCCCGTACATATCAACATGGCCATCAAAAAAGTATACTTCATTGAAGTTGAGCTTTTCATCACGTGAAACATTGCGCAAGTGTGTAAAATTAATGCGATGAGCAAATTTTTCGGCCATTTCAGCCACATCGTTAAAATATCCTGCACCAAGTGAGCCCGTGCAAAATGTAATACCATTCACCGGGGTATCGAGTACCTCGATTATATCCTGCAGATCCTTTTCGGTACTAACAATCCGCGGTAGTCCCATAAGAGGCCAGGGCGGATCGTCGGGATGTATGGCCATGCGCATTCCCAAGTCCTTGGCAACAGGAACAATTTGTTTAATAAAGAAGAATAAATTTTCTTTCAGTTTCATTTTGTCAATATTCCTGTATTCTTCAATCATTTCTTTCAACTGATCTAGTATAAAGGTTTCACCTGAACCCGGAAGCCCTAATAATACAGTATCCTTTAATTTCTGAATCTCCTCCGTATTCAGCGATTGATAAAAAGATCTGGCTTGTCTAACTGCCTCTTGTGGGTAAAATAGCCCAGCATCTTTTCGTTTCAAGATATAAATATCGAAGGCAATAAGATAGGCATAATTGAAACGTGTAACCTCCGAACCATCTGAACATTTATAAACCAAGTTTGTGCGCGACCAGTCGAGTACAGGCATAAAATTATAACATACGGTAGTAATACCACACGAGCCAAGATTTCGTAAAGTCTGCTTATAATTTTCGATATATTTTTGAAATCCCGATTTTTGTTTCTTAATATCTTCATGCACTGGTACACTTTCCACAACACTCCACGTCAATCCGGAATTATCGATAAGTTTTTTTCGCTTTATAATTTCATCAACAGGCCAAATTTCACCTGTTGGAATATGATGCAATGCAGTAACAATATTTGTTGCTCCGGTTTGTTTTATTTCTTCGAAAGTGATCCGGTCGTCCGGACCAAACCAACGCCACGATTGTACTAACATATACCTCGCTTTTATACTCCGCTGTAAATACTAAATCCGCCGTCGACAGGTAAAACCACACCAGTTACGAACGATGCTGCGTCGCTGACCAGATATAATACAGCACCAATTAACTCTTGTGCTTCGCCAAAACGCCCCATAGGAGTTTTTGCTATTACCTTTTGTCCTCTTTCGGTATAGGAACCATCAAGATTTGTTAATAACACCCTGTTCTGGTTTCCAACAAAAAACCCGGGTGCAATAGCATTCACCCGTATCTTGCCTTTAAATTTCATAGCCATTTCCATTGCAAGCCACATAGTAAAATTACTTACGGCAGCTTTAGCTGCTGAATATCCGACAACACGTGTAATAGCCTGCATAGCAGCCATTGATGAAATGTTGATAATAACACCACCAGCCTCCTGTTGGCTCATGGTCTTACCAAACACCATACAGGGTATAATAGTTCCATTTAAATTTAGATCGGTTACTGCATGAAGATCATCCAGATTAAGATCAAAAATATTTTTATCCGGTGGAATCGTTGCCCCTTCCATATTTCCGCCGGCTGCATTAAGCAGAATATCAATCTTCCCGTATTTTTTAATGACCTCTTCACGTATCGTTTCGAGCGAAGATGCATCCAGTACATTCGTACCCAGACCTATAGCTTCATAGCCTTCATCAATAACCTTTCCGGCAGCTTCATCTGCTCTTTTTTTATCAAGATCGGCAAAAACAATTTTAACTCCAGCCCGTGCTAATCCCTCACCAATAGCACCTGCCAATACCCCTCCACCACCTGTTAAGAGTGCTGTTTTTCCTTCCAGTTTAAATAAATTATCCAAATATCCCATATACAGCTAATATTTTATCTCAATACTATTTCGATTTCAGGTCTTTTCTCACGATATCAACCAAAGCCTTTGCAGCTTTTATGCCCTCCTGAATAGCTTTATAATTTTTTGCGTTAACCGCTTCCTTTGGTAATAATTTCGATCCCATTCCTACACACCAAGCGCCAACACTAAACCATTGCATCAGGTTTTCATATACAGGATCAACACCCCCGGTAGGCATAATGTTCGACCATGGCATAGGCCCTTTAATGTTTTTTATAAATGAAGGTCCACCAACTTCTTTTGCAGGAAATATTTTAACCACATCGGCACCCAGTTCTTCAGCTTTTGATATCTCCGATGCAGAACCGCATCCGGGGCACCATAGTATTTTACGACGGTTGCAAATTCGGGCCATATCTTCGTTCAATACAGGTGATACGATAAAGTTGGCTCCAATCTGAATATATAGGGCAGCCGTCATAGGGTCGATAACCGAACCTGCCCCCATTATCATTCCGGGCATTTCATCTATTGCATATTTTATTAGTTCGGTAAATACTTCATGAGCAAAGTCGCCACGATTGGTGAACTCAAATACGCGTAAGCCACTGTCGTAACATGCTTTCACTATGTTTTTACAGACTTCAATATCGGCATGATAAAAAACAGGTACAATACCTGATTCATGCATCGCTATCATAACTTCGATTCTAGTATATTGTGCCATAAACCAGTTGATTAAAAATTGTTACTATTTTCAGAGTAAAAGTATTATTTAATGATTGGTACTACAATTTTCAAAGATGAAAAGGAATTGCATGTATACAAAAATAATAAAGTCTTTTATTTGTGATATTTGTATATATTATGGTGATAATATCACTAAGCAACGGCCTCCTTAGGGGCACAAATTAATATGATTGATTGCACAGGAAAGAAATTATTAATAAAATTTTATAATTCATGATTGGAAAATACCATTATTTGTTACCTGGTTATCGATATCGAAGAACTGTATTAATCCGGCTATTATTATATGAATATAAGTTGTTACTAAAACAATAAACCAGGTTAATATTTTTTTTGAATACGATTCAACATTTTTAAAGATTATCCGTTTATTTTGATAGAAATTTTAAATAATAATTATTCAAATTTTTTCATAAAAATTGTAACTTAATACTAATATTCTACTAATTTTTTAAGTCATGTCACGCACATTCAGAAATCAACCTGACATTGAAAGGGTTAAAAGAATTAAGCGCGATAATAACAAGAAAAATAATATTAAGCGTAAAACCTATTTCGACTCATACGATGAGGAAGAAATAGATGAGTAAATAATTTATAGTCAGTATAATTACTAAACCATGGCTACAAAGAAAACAGCTACACCAAAGAAGAAGGCGGCTCCTGCTAAAAAAGTTAGTGCTGAAACAATCCGAAAACGGGCTGAACAGATTTATCAAACTCGGATTAATAATGGCGGGCAGGGAGATGAACTTTCCGACTGGTTACAGGCCGAAAAGGAACTTAAAAGTCCACTTTAGTTCCTGATTTGTATATAGGCATATAGTTATGCCCTTTTGTTTCATGGATGTGATTTATTGAAACTTAAGGAGGAGGAAGAATTATGTCCTTTTTTTAAATTAACTTACAGGATATATTCCGATAAGGAATATTTTTACAATGTTCTAATTAAATATCCTTTAGTTCGAGTTCAAGCGCTTTTAAGGTTAACGAAACATCAGCAAACAGGAAAATTGCAGATAAAATAATTCCACCAATACTCAATACCAGCAATAAACTGCCAATTATATTTAAGTCGATTGAAGTAATATTCATAACGAGAATCACCGGAATCATCAAGCTGCTGGTTAATATGCTGAAAGAGATACCCCCCATGGCAGATTTTAAATATCGGTTACGCCGGTTCAATATTGATAATTCGTTTTCAATGGTTTTCTTTCGTGCTGATGCAGCAGTCCGGAGTTCTATGATTAACAGGCGAGAACGATCGATAGTTCTTCCTAATCGACTAGTAAGCGAGAGTAATATTAATCCTACTCCTGATATCAAAGCAACAGGAGTAATACTCAATTGTAAAAACTGGAGAAACATTTTAGCCGGATCCATTTTTAATTTTTATTATTAAAGTATAATACGTTTAAACATTCTCAAAAAAGGTTAGTTAATTGATTAATAACAAGAGAAGTTAATTTAGGATTTAGGATTTAG
>CAYMQP010000197.1:0-7537 GCA_964392505.1 uncultured Bacteroidales bacterium | reverse complement strand
ATATGGGGCCATCAGATAAGTGAAGAAGCTACTTCATGGCATGTCAGGAGAGGCTATAGAGCCGGAACTCCACGAGAAACAATTTGTGATGTCTATATAGATATTCCTGTTACTTCTTTTGAAATTGCCATTAATCATTTCAGAAATACACTGAATAATGCTACTATAGGGCACCAACTTCTAATTGATATGGAAGAAGCCCATGGAAAATCAATCAATGACAATTTAATAAATGGAGGTAATGGTTGGGACCCAAGAAATGACGCACAAGATTACATTAAAATTAATGGTGTCGATTACTTTTTTGAAGGATCTTACACTGGTATAGAAGATGATTGGAATGATCAACATTATGTTGATATATTTAATAATGGTTATCACTATTTAGGTAATTTCAAATCGATAGATTATGCATATAACTACGTACAAAATGTACACAAAGTAGTTAATATAGAACATACTTCACATGGTTCTAATTATGCAAGCCATTACCATTCTGACTTAAGTATTGAAAATGCAAATTGGCTGTGGTTTCTAGCTTATACTTCAATTATTCATAAAGTTAAAGGTATTTGGTTTTGGTCATTATATCATTCCTGGGAAGAAAATGAAATGGATCCTAATTGGCCGAACTGGAACAATAGATTCGAAAGAAATCAATTCCCTGATGCATATAATGATTTTGTTAGACACTTAGCACGTGAACTAAGATATTTAAAAAATATTGACATATTATCAGACGATAATAGCAATATTTTATATACTAAAACTGATCATGCCGATAATTATGGAATAGTACCTCCAGCTAATACTTATATTAATCCAAATCATATCCCGGAATTTTATAATTCGTTAGCTATAGGGGAACATAGATCAGAAAATTATGGTTTAAGATATAGTATTAGAACAAATGGTTTTGAGACAATCATGATAATATCAAATCCATTGAATGTCGCAATAGAAGATGTTACCTTAAGTTTTAAAAATATTGACGACCCTATTATTAGAAATGCAACTAGTGTTGAATTCCTTTTTGAATCAAGTAGTTATCCAAATGGGTATAAAACTGATAGAAACTCGAATATCGATTTAGATAATAATACCGTTGGTGTAAAATATGTTATTGATTTCAATGGTGCATTAAATCTGGATTTTGAGCCAGTTGATGTTCATATTATAAGATTTGTACCTCATACTGGTTATAATGATAACAATTTACATGCTGGTGAAATATTGTCCGATTCAGAAATTGAATATTACGGAGGTAAATTATATTATCTTCGATCTGATAAAATATTTAGTCATCTTTACCGATCAAATAATCAGTGGAATGCAGATTGGATAGCACCAACAGCCCCAAAATGTAAAACAGGTAAATCTTATACTGTTTGTAATTTAGGAATAGTATATGTTACAGAAGATAATTATGTTTATAGAATATACTACTCCGATGGCTGGACATATTCAAAGCTATTAAATTCTCAGATAGATTTTAGAAATGATTCTGAATTCCATCATTACAATGGTAAATTTTATTATACGCGAAATGATGGAAAATATTCTCACATCTATCAATCTGGTGGAACCTGGCACTCTGACTGGCTTACTGGAATCTCTACTCCTGCAAAATCAGGTGTAGGCTTCTTTGTAACAAGCGATATCTATGTTAGTGGTCTTGTATATATTGATAGATTTAATCGTTTAAGAAATATATATTGGAATGGAAGTTCATGGCAAGTTAAAACCCTACTTAATAATATAAATGTTAGGAATGATTCAAAGTTAAAATATCAAAATAGTCAAATTTATTATGTCAGGACAGACGATTATTTCAGTAATATCTCGAAAGTTGGAACTTCCTGGATAGTTAATTTAGTAAATCCAGAAAATATAAAGGTTAAAAATGGGACTGGATTTTGTTTAGGTGATGGAATATCTTATATTGATAATAGTTTGAATATTAATAATCTTAAGAATAATTATGGGTGGAGTAATTACAGAATTAATACATCATCATCAAATCTTACCGGGGCCAGAATTGATAGTGATATTGAGGTTGGAGATGGTTACATATTCATTGTAAACAAGAATGATAATTTTATTCATTCATTTGAATATGTTTATTCAATTCCATTTACCAATGCTGGTAGTAATTCTAATAGTAATAATCTATGGGATTTAAAGTATTCAGATGGAGCAGATTTTGGTCATAAGGTTTATTTATCAACTGAGACTTCAATATCAGCAACTGTATGTAATTCATACACAAATTTCGATACGAAAATGGAAATTTTTAATATAGATGGGACGTCAACGCAATATTATAATGACAATGATTTAAATTGTAGCTATGGACAAATCAAATCAACACTAAATTATAGAATATTACCTAAAGGATATTATTACATTGTGGTTGATGGGAAAAATGCAGAAACAGGTAACTTCGACTTATCTGTTACAGGATTTGAAGTAAATAAAGAAAGTAATACTCGAAATTCGAAAATATCTTCAAAAAGTAATAATCTAAAGAAAACCGACTTTAATGATAACACAGAATTAAATATTGAATCAAAAAGAAATATTAAGGTATTTCCAAATCCTGTCCAAGAATATCTTTATATAACTTTACCTGATGACTCTCAATATAAAATAGAGATAATTGATTTCCTTGGAAGATCTGAAAAGTTGATTTATATCCAAGGAAGGCAGGTTGAAATAAACTGCTTTAGTATTAAAACAGGTATATACTTTTTGAAAATTACATCGTCTGAAACATTATACATACAAAAATTAGTAATAGAAAGATAACTTTTATCGAGTAATAATTTCTGTACTAATTGGCGGAGGAAACATTGTGTATTTATTGTTTTTCTTACTCTGCAATCTAATCACAAGAATAATTTTAATGTACTGAAATTCCTATTATAAAATATATAAACAAGTGATTTAAGTGTATAAAGTTTTTTATACTTGGAGTATTTTTCCTTTGATAAAGATCAAAATAACTCAGTAAATACCGATCTTTCTTATTTTTCCTATATCAATCCCTGTGGATTAGCGAATAAAGGTGTTACTTCCCTGCAAAAAGAGCTGAGAAGACCGGTTAATTTCGATGATGTGAAAGAAAAACTCAGGAAAAAGATAGCTACATTGTTTAATTTGATTATAGTATAAAAATTATTGACCGAGTAAATCTTACCGATTAAAATTTTAAAAAAAACATCGCATCAATTTTACTAACTTAGTTGCGTGCTAAAAATTGATTCTATCATAGAAGTACAAGGAGACTGAAATCAGCAACTAATGGAGAAATACTGGAAAATAAAGGAAAGTGGTAAGCGCAGCGATATCGATAAACTCATTTATGAACTTAATATCAGTTATGTATTAGGAAACCTGCTGATTCAACGAGGTATTACCAATTATGAGCAAGCCAGGGAATTCTTCCGCCCCAGCCTTGATAACCTTCACGATCCTTTCCTGATGAAGGATATGAGTTCTGCTGTTATCCGGCTTGATGAGGCTATGCTCAACGGTGAAAAAATACTGATTTATGGTGATTACGATGTCGATGGCACTACTTCCGTTGCCCTTGTATATTCCTTCATCCGGAAAATATATAGTAATGTCGATTACTATATCCCCGACCGCTATTCGGAGGGTTATGGCATTTCGACAAGAGGAATCGATTATGGGGCCGAACATAAGGTATCGTTAATTATCGCACTTGACTGCGGAATCAAAGCTGTTGAAAAAATCAATTATGCTCAATCAAAAGGTATAGACTTCATAATTTGCGATCATCATACGTTGGGAGAAAAATTACCCGATGCTATTGCGGTGCTCGATCCCAAGCGACCCAATTGCCCTTATCCTTACAAAGAATTATCGGGTTGCGGTGTAGGTTTTAAGCTGTTACAAGCTTTTTCGATACGCAGAAATATACCGTTCGAGGAGCTTTTACAATACATCGATCTGGTTGCTGTTAGTATTGCGTCCGATATTGTACCCATAACAGGAGAAAATCGTATTCTTACCTTTTTTGGGTTAAAAAAATTGCAGGATAATCCCTCCACCGGACTTAAAGCTATCAAATGCGTTGCCGGCATCGATGATAAATCACTGGCTGTTGAAGATATTGTATTCCGGATAGGCCCGCGGATCAATGCAGCCGGACGCATGGAATCGGGCAAACAGGCTGTCGACCTGTTGATATCCGGTAATCCGGAAGAAGCATTTGTTTTGTGCGACAAAATTAATGCTCACAACCAAATGCGGCGAAATATCGATAAGAACATAACCGAGGAAGCCATAAAGGAAATCAAGCAGTCGGAAAAAAAATATAAGTATTCATCAGTGCTCTATAATCCGGCATGGCATAAAGGAGTTGTGGGTATTGTCGCCTCAAGGCTGATTGAAACTTACTACAAACCCACTATAATACTTACCGAATCGAATGGATTTGCCACAGGCTCGGCACGCAGCGTCGACGAATTCGATCTGTACGAAGCTATAAACGAGTGCAGCGATTTACTGGAAAGTTTTGGAGGACACATGTATGCTGCAGGACTTACATTGAAAAAGGATAACGTACAAAAACTACGCGATCGTTTCGAAGAAGTAGTTAAAGAACGAATAACACCTGAACAGCTTATACCCCAAATCACTATCGATGCCGAGTTGAATTTTGCCGATATTACTCCTAAATTCTACCGTGTACTCAAGCAATTTGAGCCTTTCGGTCCCGGAAATATGAACCCTGTTTTCTTTGCCGAAAATGTTGCTGATAATGGCCAGGGCAGACGCGTAGGTACCGGTGGCGATCACCTGAAGTTAAATCTGATCCAGGAGGAAAATCCCTTCGACGATATTCCGGCTATAGCTTTTGGACAAGGCCATAAATTTGACAATATCACCAACGGCAATACCTTCGATATTGCCTATTCCATTACCGAAAACCACTTCCGTGGTGAAATAAGCCTTCAGTTGAATATTAAGGATATCAAAACAGATAATTGAAAGCGGGATTTCAATTAAAGGTTTAGAATTTAAAGTTCCAAATAATAAGCCATCAATCTCAAATAAATTCCAAATTTAAAATACTTAATTCTTTGTTATTTGTAATTTGATAATTGGAACTTAAAATAGTCCTTCTTCTTTGGCTTGAGCTCTTAACTTCCTTACAATTTTATCCATTTCATCAGTCTTAAATTTTGGACGATTCATGCTATCCAATATTTCGCTGTAGTTCTGCTGAATTTTCGGATACCAGTTGCCCGGATCAGGTATATCGTTTGGAAACCGCAGTACAATATGCATATGCAGGTGTGTTTGTGTCTGGCCAGCGGTATCGCCTTCCTGCAGCGACCAGTTAAAAGCTTCGGCTTTAAAAACTTTTAGGAGCAGATTAGTTACCTTGCGTGAAAAAAGTATCATTTCCGCAACCTCTTCATCATCCAATTCCATCATAGATTGAATATGGTTTTCGGGTATAATTAACGAATGACCTGGAAATATTGGAGCTATATTATAAATAGCTAAAAACCGCCGCGAGCGGGCAAAAACCGAAGTCTGGACATCAGGTAAGCAGAAAGGGCAATTCATAGGGTAAAGATAAGAAATGCCCGGTTTTCCACAGAATCAGGTTAATAACTATTCTTAATTTACTCTATACACAGTTATTTCTATAGTGAGAGGATAACCCGCATTGAAAAAGTTGTTAATTATTTCTTAAATATGAATCCTTAGCAAATTATATTACTTTATACCTGAATATACTTCTGTTTACCGCTTTTAATGATTTATTTACCGATTCATAATTTACTATTTCTTGTATCTATTCTATATTTGTCTGACGCACTTAACTTTGTTAAGTGAATTCAGGAGAACCTGATTGTATTTATGAAAAATCCATCAACCCGAAAATGAATACCATAAATCTTAGATGTTTTTATTGCATCAATAAATATCCGAAATCCATCAAAATCAGCATCCTGTTTCTAACAGCATCATTTTTATTCAATCTTTGGGGAAATGCTCAAACCCTGATTAAGGGCAATATTACCAATGAAAAAGGTAAACCTGTTCCCTTTGCCGGTGTTTATATTGAGAATACGATTGATGGCAGTATTACCGACGAAAATGGCTATTTCAGTTTTTCAAGTTATGAAAAAGGATCGCATAATCTTATTATCAGTAATGTTGGGTACGAAACCTTTTATTACTCTGTGAACCTGGAAGGAGAGCCTATCGAAGTATCGATTGTTCTCCAAGAATCGAAAGAAATGATTGATGAAGTAATTGTTACAGCCGGTACCTTCGAAGCAAACAACGATCGGAAAGTAGCTATATTAAAACCTCTCGATATTTATACAAATTCGGCTTCTGGTGGTGATATTGTCGGAGCCATTCAAACACTGCCAGGTACTCAAAAAGTAACCCAGAAAACTGGTTTATTTGTTCGTGGCGGCGATGCCAGTGAAAGTGCTGTCGTAATTGATGGTATGGTAGTACAGAATCCTTTTTTCAGTAATATACCCGGTGTATCACAGCGAAGCCGGTTTATGCCTTTCCAGTTCAAAGGAATATCTTTTAGCAGCGGAGGATATAGCGCGCGGTACGATCAGGCACTTTCATCCATACTCGAGCTGAATACAAATGACTTACCCGAACAAACAAACCTAAATTTCAATGCTAATTTTAGCGGAGTTGCACTATCGGGCACAAAACGATGGGAAAACTCAGGACTTGATGTATCAGGTAGTTATACTAATCTTACTCCGTTCTACAGCATATCAAAAACAAATTTCGATATATTTCATGTACCCGAAGGAGGCGGTTTTTCGGGCAATTATGTAACAAAAATCGGGGAGAAAGGAATGTTCAAGGCACTCTTAATGCACGACAGGTATCATAATGGAATTACGGTTCCCAATCCCGATTCTGCCGGTGGTGAACTCGATTTCGAACTGAAAAATCAGAATACATATTTTAATAGTTCTTATCGGCATGTCGGTAAGAAAATGAATGCATATACTGCTTTTTCATATAGTCATAATAATGATGATATCGATTGGGGAAAGGAAATAGAGGCAGGTAATACTGAGTGGCGCGCCCAATGGAGAGGCGAGATCTGGTATTCTCTAATGAATAAAGTACATATGCTGGCAGGTACAGAATTACAACGGTTCAATGTAAAAAGAGAGTTTGATACGATTCAGCAATCGTTCATTGAAACACAACTGGGAATTTATCTCGAAGCAGAATGGAAACCCTCGCGCCGGTTTGCCATTAAGCCTGGCCTGCGTTTGGGACATAGTGAATTACTTAATCAGAACAATATTGCTCCCCGCCTTGCACTAGCTTTGAAAACTGGGAAATATGGGCAGGTATCGCTTGCAGGTGGTATCTATTACCAAAATCCCGATAACAACTACCTGTTGTATGGTTACCGGCCTAACTTCCAGCAAGCAGTACACTACATAGCAAATTATCAATGGATCAATAACAATCGCTCGTTCCGGGTAGAAGCATATTA
>CAYMQP010000196.1:0-7544 GCA_964392505.1 uncultured Bacteroidales bacterium | reverse complement strand
GGTTGTATTATATAAAAACCTAGATAAATAAGTAATGCATCCATTAATGGCGTAATGCCTAAAAAAAACAACCTTCGCACAATCGAGACCGATGCCCTTAAATAAATGGCCGTATTGATAAGAAAACTAAACAGCCTGGCATTCCTCTTGGAGAAATGCTTTCGGGCAAAAATTATCATGGCCTTATAAAAAACTACCACATAATTGATACTTCCTTTTTTAGTACTCTCACCTTTATAATGGATTATTGTTGTTTCAGGGAAGTAATAATTTTCGTATCCTGCAAGCTTTATCCTGTATGAGATATCGATATCTTCGCCATACATAAAAAATGATTCGTCGAGTATTCCTAACTCATCCAAAACAGATTTCCGGATAAACATAAATGCTCCGGGTAATATTTCAATCTTATGGATTTTGTTTTTATCGAGATATCCCAGGTGGTACTTACCAAATACTATCGACTTCGGAAATAGTGCTGCAAGTCCGAATATTTTAAAAAACGATACTTTCGGTGTAGGTAGCGATCTTTTCGATTCAGGTAAGAAATTACCTTTTCCATCGATCATTTTAACTCCGAGGCTCCCCGCATCGGGATGCGATTCCATAAAATCAAAACATTTTCGAAAAGTATCTTCCTGCACAATGGTATCAGGATTTAGTAGCAAAATGTATTTGCCCTTCGCTATTCTTATTCCCTGATTATTAGCTTTCGAAAAACCCAGGTTTTTCTTATTCTCTATCAGAGCGATATCCGGGAATTTTTCACGTAGCAATTGGCAGGAACCATCGACAGAATTATTATCCACGACGATAATTTCTCCTTTAAGTGATTCCAACGATTTCAGAACTGAATGCAAACATTGCTCCAGGAAGTGTCTGACATTATAATTTACAATAATTATGGTGAGATCCATCGGTTAGTAAAAAGGTTCAAATTTACGATTAAATACCGACTGGAAAAACAATGCAATCAGGGTTTGGGAATATTTATATCGCATTCCATCAATAGTAACCGACACGCATTCCTGTGACCCAGTTCACAGGACTTATTGAAATGAAAACAGGCATTGTCCGTGTCCTCCATTCTGAAATAAGTCATGGCAAGGTTAAAATGTGTTATCGGATTTGTGTTATCAATTTTGAGTGATTGCTGAAACTCGACAACAGCATCTTCATACTGATCCATTTCATATTTTACCATTCCCTTACCATGATAAGCAGCCGCATTTTTAGGATTTAGAGCCAATGTTTCATCAAAATCTGCCAAGGCTAAATCGTAATCCTGATTATAAAAATGAGCCATTCCCCGATTCAAGTATACTTTGTAAACCGCATTTGCGGGCATGTCTAAATGAATAGCATTATCAAAATCTTCAATCGCCTTTGAATATTTCTGCTTTTGAAGCTGTATAACAGCCTTGAGGTAATAATATTCGGGATGCCTCGGATACATGGAAATATATTCCTCAATATCCGTTAGTGCATCCTTACCGCGATCCTGTTGTACAAGAATATTGATTTTCTTCTCCTGTGCTTCGAGGTTATTGGGTTGCATTACCAAAATATCCTCAAGCATTAATAGTGCTTTGGAAAAATCTCCCAGGCTAATATGTGCATCAACTAATTTCAGCTTTTTTTTAATATCGCTTTCACTTTCCTGAGAAAATGTAATTAAACATGTAAAAGCCAAAAAGAGTAAACTGGTTATAGCTAGGCGAATCATTATTATTAACCATTTAGCCTGAAAGATACTAAAAAGATAGGTGCAATTTGTTCTCAAATTTTATATTTAATGAACAAACAAATCCTATATTTTAGAACATATAAGCAACCTTTATGTGACTCTACTCATTGAGTGAGGATTTATTTCTTTGCCATTTTCTTAAAGTCATCACTCAAAAGACCATCAGGATTTTTATCCGAAACCTTATGGTAGTCGAAGTAATAAAACAAGGCATCGGCTGCTCCTATTATTACCTTATAACAACGTGCATTTAGCTTAGTGCCTTCAGGACCTACTTTGTGCAAAAATACAATGTTATCATCACGGTTTTTTATGGCTTCCGTAATATCTTCTTTTGTAACAATTCGAAAGCTGTATGGATATACCTTTTTAATTCTGGCAGTAGAATTCACCTCGGGTGCAAGTTCCTCTTCAAGAACATATAAGGTTTTTCCTTTAATATCTTTAATGTTATCGTTGTAATGATTCAATACATTAGCTGATACAATTTCGGGATGATCACGGATAAGAATGGCATGATTCTGAATAAAACGCACTAGAATAGCTAACTTATAGGTATAATTATCCTCTTCAACACTATAATAAGCAAGAGGTACCGAAGCTATATCTGGCATCTGATCTTTTCGAAAATAATCACCACCGAGTGAAAGACATAGAAATCGATAACGCGCATCAGTTTTGTCATGTTCAAAGCTAACCTGCGACATATATAAAAATGAATACTGCGGATCCATCCGAAGCTTTTCAAATTCGTTGAAACTAATAAATTCAAACTCGGTTATTCTCCATTCCTGCTCCATTACTTCGCGAATAATATAATTATACTCCAGTAACGGATTATCAAGCAGTACAACCATGGTTTTGGTATTAAAAAACGCCATGATATCATCGCGACTAGGCACATAGCTTTGTGCTTTAATAGCAAGTGTAAGAATGGATGCTAAAAAATAAATTACTATTTTTTTCATATTCAAAGTTTTTAGTTTTGTGGAAAATATAATGGATGTCTTTCGTTAAATTTCCTGATATAAATAAAGCGCATCTGCTTGCGCTTTTTTTTACGTAACGCCATATATTCATCGTGAAGTTCAGGATCCTGCATCAAAATTACTTCCAGCGATTGATCCGTATAATCAAGTATATTTCCGGTAAAAAAATCGAGTAAATACTGTCTCACTTCAGTAGTGGGATAAGAATAAGGATACGTACGATACGGATCCATATAGGAATAATAGTAAGGCGAATTATAAGCGTTTGTGTATGTTGTCTGACTAGCAATGAAATGACTTATAGCTCCGATTAATGTGATTCGGAAATAACCATCATCCATTTTAATATAAATGAATCCATTCCGGGAATAACCCCATATATTTTTCGTTTTCAGCTCCTGCTTATTACCTATCTGGTCATAATAATAGATCTTATCTTTTTCCAAAATCTGGTCAAAAAAATCAGGATCGGAATATGCCTGCGTCGATATTATTCTCGATTTTGGAAGGGGTGAATTAGTTTTAACCTGATTAAAATTGAGATAAATACCTTCTTTAAATTTAAAGTCGGGGGAATATTCAACCAGATTGGTTGTGTCAGTTTGGGAATTGGCCGCCAATGGAGCCATTATAAATATTACGATGAGGTTATATAATCTCATTTTCAATTTGTGATATGTGTTATAACAAATTTACCTTATCTGATGTAAAGACCCTAAAAATGTAAACTGTTTTTTAGAGGCAATCCAGTTAATAAAAACGTAATACTTGCCATTTTTAGTAACAAAATAAATTACTATTTATGCTATTTTTAACTAAATTTAAAGAAGTTAATCAGTTCCAATGGGTATTTTGCAGTATATTACATCCTATCTTTCAGAGAAGGTTGATAAGAAAATTTCGCTTGATAAAGCCAACCGGATTATTACTATAAGCTTTGCAGCAATCATTGCCGGTATTTTCTATTTATTCTTTGGTGTAGTCGCTCTTATCAACGAAAACTATCCACTTGCATTATTACTCGCGCTTGCTGCTATTCTGAATTACTTCACTTATTATAGGCTGAAATCATCAACCAAGATCGATTTGTATGGTAATATAATACTGATAATTGCTGGAATAGTTTTTCTATTCTGTCTTATAACAGGAGGAGCTATTGGTGGTGCATTCGGTACCACCGGATTTCTATGGATATTTCCGTTCCCAGTTCTGGCAGTTGCCTTAAAAGGCCTCGATAAAGGAACCAGATTTTCATTGGTGTTCCTTGCTCTTATCGTTATTGTATGTATAGTGAATTTATACGTACCTTCCTTAATTCCCAGTTATGAACTTACTTTCAGTTTAAGACTTATTGGAGCTTATCTGGCCATTCATGCCATTATTTTTATATATGAATATCTGCAACTCAGGAATCAAACAGCCATGGCAAACCGGGTTGCAGAAAGTCGTGACGAGAGTAAACGTAAAGATGATTTTCTTTCAAAACTTTCGCACCAGATCAGAACTCCTCTTAACAACATAACACTTATATCAAACCTTGTCGATCGCACTAAACTTCCTCCCGATCAGCAGGACTTATTCGATACCATTATTGCATCTACAAATAACTTGGTTAATGTTGTTAACAACATTGTACAGATTTCTGCTTTGGATATCGACGATAGCGAACAAATTCAGGTTAGTTTCAATATTGAAACCACCATTGAAAATACTTTAATTCTATTTAAAAACCAGCACAAGGATAAGCTTGAGTTACAATCGGAAATGGTTATACCGAGAACACATTATATCGGAAATCCGATCCGAATCAAGCAGTTAATTCTGAATCTTATTGAGAATTTAATAAAGATTAACACAGAGGGAAAACTTAAATTGGATTTCAAAGCAACCCTAAAGCCTGAAAACGATAAAACCAGTCGATTGGAACTTGCTATAACCTGTCCTTTTTTGAAAATGGCTAAGGATGAAAAACAGAATTATTTTCTTGCATCCAACAAACCTATATCATCGATAAAGGAAATTCAGAAAAATTATCTCGATTTTAGTATTGCACGAAAAATCGTTCAACTATATTCCGGTAAATTCGATATTAAATCTGAAAAAGAACAGACAAGAATACTTATTTCACTGCTGCTCATAAACGATAAAAAAGTATCGAGTAAAGTTAAAGATCTTGAAGTTGTTAAGGTAGAACACCTTATACAGCCTGCTAAATCGCAAGCTCTTGAGGATGCCAATATACTTCTTGTTGAGGATAATTCCATTAACCAGAAAATTGTAATCCTGAGCCTGAAAAATAAAGTGAAGAATATTGAGGTTGCGAATAACGGAAAGGAAGCACTCGATAAATTCGGGACTGCCAAGTATGATATAATATTAATGGATATACAGATGCCCGTTATGAATGGCATCTTAGCCACAAAAAAGATTCGTGAATTGGAATCGAGCACAAATACTCATACACCCATAATAGCTATAACAGCCAATGCACTTTCAGGCGATAAAGAAGCTTGTCTGGCTGCCGGTATGAACGATTATATATCTAAACCCTTTCAGGTTGAAATTCTCCTGCAAAAAATGCGAAATTTACTATCTCAAGCTTCCTGATTATTAATACTTTTTATCTTTAACTTTCAGACAACTCGGTCCATTAAATAAAATAATTTTATGAATGTTTATTGTGCGATATACGTATGCCCATTACCAATATATCATCGACCTGATCGAGATCACCTTTCCAATCCATAATACTACGTCGAAGGAATTCTACCTGTCTTTCCATAGGCAGTTGGTGCAATGCAAGTAATAAGTGTCTGAAACGGCGGTATTTATACTTTTTACCATCTGGTCCACCAAACTGATCGGCATAACCATCGGTAAATATATAAATGATATCACCATCTTTTAAGGGTACAACATGATCGTTAAAGGGTTGATCTGGAATCGGCAGATCCAGCTGATTCAAACCCACGGAAAACCTGTCTCCTTTGATTTCAGTAATGCTATTATCACGTACAATATACAGAGGATTAAAAGCCCCTGCAAATTCAAGTACTTTCAATTTGGGATCGACTGCACAAAATGCCACATCCATCCCATCGCGCAGTACAATATCTTCAATATCCCTAAAAATTGTCTCGAATCCCTGATTTAGGCTCTTCAGTATTTCGGCGGGTTGCCTCTTCTTTTCAATTTCGGTTATACGCCGAAATAGTTCGAAGCCTATGATTGACATAAAAGCACCCGGAACACCATGCCCTGTACAGTCTACAGCAGCAAAATATATTCTACCATTAACCTGATTAACCCAATAAAAATCGCCGCTTACAATATCTTTCGGCATATGAAGAATAAAAGAATCGGGAAAGAATTTTTTAAACAATTTTTGTGAAGGCATTAATGCCATCTGAATTCGCTTGGCATAATTGATGCTATCAGTAATATTTTTATTCTTAGTTGTAAGTTCCTCTTTCTGCATTTCAACTTTTCGTGAAATAAATTCTCTTTCGCGATACTGTTTGTTTACTCTTCTGAGCTGTTGTGTTGTAAAAAGCAGAATCAAATAGAAAAGAAGAGCAATAATTACTAAATATGACACTATAGCGATTCGTGAACGCCACCAGGGTGCTACCATATGAATTACCAGTTCGCGGGGTTCCATGCACCATATACCATCGTTATTTGCCCCTTTGATCTTTAATTTATAATCTCCAATTTTGAAGTGAATAGGATTATGGAAAGAATTATTTGTACCCAAATAGACCCAGTTATCAGGTTTTCCTGCCCGTTGCAATGAATATTGAAAGGTGTTTTTACTGGGATCCCAATAATCGAGAGCAGCAAATGAAAAAAGCACATGATTGTATTTCGTTTCCAGGTTAACAGTATCAATACCTGAGACCGGTATTTTTTTACTTCTACCTCGCTGATAAAGCTCAATTCCAGTAATCTCGATTTTTGGTGCATTTTGGTTTACCGGGATACTATCAGCATTAAATAATACAAAACAATCCTTTCCGGCAACGCACATCATGCCCTTTGAGTTTTTGTCGATAATACCTCCAGTATATGAGGCTGGTATTAGTCCATCCGATCGGCTATAAGTACGAACTTCGTTAATCGACATATTCAACTTGCTAATCCCACTATTCGAAGTAATCCATAAATTCTGATCGTGATTTTGATACAAAGCATGCACTGGTTCTGTAAGCTTTTCAATATTCAGATAGCTGGGAAGTATTTTAAAATCATATAAATAATAAATATATAAACCGAATGTGGTACCAGTGATAAGTTCCATTTCATCTAAAGGCAGAAAACAGGTATTTTCTGGTAGAATATTTAAATTAAGCTGTGCTAGTGAAAGGATAATATTTGAAGAATCCCCTTTACTGTGCCTGATAATCTGGTTCGATTGCAGAAGATACACAGCATCACGAAAGCTGAACATGTCAATTACCATACCATGAAGCACATCTTCCATATTACGCGATGTAGTCGAAAATGTATTGTTCGTAGAAGCTATGTATAGTTGCTCCTCTTTTGCTATCCAAAGTGTGTCATGGTTTCGGCAAAAAGTTTCAATACTACCCGGAATTATAATTTTTTTTAAAATATTTGTGCCATTAATAAGTTTAAGGTTGAACAAGCCATCTTCTGTTCCCATAAATAGTACATCGCCGGATTCATTTATTTTCAGAGAAGTAATTTTCTTAGAACTTTTTAATCGGGCAACAACTGGTAAATCCTGCTTCCCCTGAGCAGGATTTAAAACTATCAATTCACCGGTGGAACAACCCAACCATAAT
>CAYMQP010000195.1:1364-7564 GCA_964392505.1 uncultured Bacteroidales bacterium | reverse complement strand
ATCGAGTTACTCGGAAGCCAAAGAAAAGTATGACGAAGGTCTTACAGCAGCTTACCTGCGTGTATTATCGCTTTCAGGTCGGCCTGTTGATGATTTGATGAATCTGATTGAAGGATATTTGAACAGTCAGTATCGTTTTCCAACAGAAGGCAGTCCCTTGGAAACATTTGTTGAAGCAATAATATTACAGAAGTGGGTATCGCTTGCCGGAATACAAAGTCTGGAAACCTTTTTCGAATCAAACCGGACACATTACCCAGAAATTAGTGATGTATCACCAGATGATGAAAACTACGTTCCAGGTGAATTCACCATTTCTGTGAATAATGTTACCAGTGGTCGGTTTCCAAAACGCCTGATATTTCCTGAATCGGAAATCTCAGGCAATCCGAATACACCCGAAGTAAAACCTGTTTGGGAAAAAATATGGTGGGATGTAAAACCGGAAATATCGGAATGAAAAGAATATATCTATATGGCCTCTTGTTTTTCGTCCTGGTTACAGCATGCGAAAAATGGTATACTACTGAAGAAGTGTCACATGTATCGTATATTCCGGAATTCACTATTGAAGGGGGTGAGTTCATTTCAATATTGCGCTCCGATACGGCTGAATTTACCGATCCCGGTGCTACGGCCATATCGAATGGAGAATCTTTACAAGTATATGCTTTTGGAGAAGTAGACGTTTCGAAAGTTGGGGTTTACATTATACAATATTTAGCAGAAAATCGCGATGATATAATTGGTGAAGCCGAAAGAATTGTAGCTGTTACACACCACAATGTAAGTAGCAACGACTTATCAGGAACTTACACGGGAACAAACTGGGATCCTGTCGAAATGAAAGTCCGTAAGATTGAAGAAAATGGCCTTTATGAATGTGAAGAAGTTCTGGGATATTACAACCTCCAAATGCCCGGAAGATTTGTTGATTTGGGTAATAATGAATTGGTATTACTTGCCGGTGAAGGGTATCTAGGAAGATATGCATCTTATGAAGGTTCGTATACAAGATCGACACTAAGTTGGACTATACGTCTGCTTGATCCTCCCAATGAAGGCATTGAAATTATTGTACTATGGAAAAAACAAGATTAGCATGAAATTTAAAATTATTATAATATCATTAGTTGTTTTCACTTTTCTTTCTTGTACAAAGAAAGAATACGATATAGAATTTCAGGAGGGATATCCAAGCATGTTTGCCGATAATTGGATTGCCTTCGAATTTCGTGGAGGTAATATTGAAGAGGCGGACGAGTTATTACCACCATACGATTTGGTTACATCGATCGATCCCAACAGGGATGGCTATTTAATCATCGACAAATTATACGATGCTGATGTCAGGGTACGTGTAGCCTATGCCGACTCATCATTTTCGGTAATTATGGGCGAACAACTTGAACAAATCAGCACGAATACTTATGGAATAAAATATGTCTGTATCGATGGATATATCACTGAAAATCCGGTATTAACGGATTTTATTTATGATTTGGCACTGGCCTTTTTTGAGAATATGGCTTTTTATCGCGACGATATTGAAGATGTAATTTTTATGCGGGCCGGGTTTTATGATGATTATCAAGCCAGAATCGATACAGTACTTATCATTGGATACAGGAAGACAGGATTTGAAAATGTTGAATATTAATCTGAATATAATGAAGTCGAGGTTAATAACCACATATCTGTCTAAATGGACTCCATTTATATTATTAATTATTGGACTTGTATTATTATTCCTTTTCATTACTTATCGGATGTTTTTTATTAAAAATGAATTTCGGGAATCAGGTTACGATAAACCTGAGGGCTTTGCGGAATTTTATCATCAGATTACCACACCGTTTGGTAAGAAAAAAAATGGATACAAAACGAATTACGCATTTCGTGAATATCAGAAAGCTATCAGGAATAATCAGATAAATAAAACTGCGAAAAGTACTTTCGTTTGGCAACAGCGTGGACCCGGTAATGTTGGTGGCCGTACCCGAGCTTTGATCATCGATCCTGACGATCCAACATATTCAACTTGGTTTGCAGCAGCTGTTAGCGGAGGCATATGGAAAACAACCGATGGCGGGCAGAGCTGGCAAAATCTGACAGAAAACCTTCCAAATTTGGCTACAAACACGTTGGCTATGGCACCATCAGACCATAATATACTTTATGCAGGAACCGGCGAAGGGTATGGTGGCTTTGGCATGGTCAGTGGGGCAGGAATATTTAAATCGACCGATAGAGGAATAACATGGGAACAACTCGAATCGACAGTTGAAGGTGATAATTTCCGATGGGTTAACAAAATTGTAATTGATGAGTACAATGAAAACGAATTAGTAGTGGCTACAAATAAAGGAATATTTAAATCGTACGATGGAGGTATTACATGGGATACTGTATATTACAAAGGATACGCGGTACAAGAAATTGTCTCAAATCCGGCTAACGCTAAAACGTTGTATGCCGCCGTAAATAGTTTAGGTATCATCAAATCCTATAACAACGGATCGTCATGGTTCGATACTTATAATGGAATTGCTACAGGATATCGCTTTTCAATTACGGTTAGCCCGGTCGACACTAACTATATTTTTACAAGTGCCGAAGCACCCGATTTAATAACCGATGTATACATTTCAACTGACGGTGCTGCAACCTGGAGAAAACACAATGATTACGATTTCACTTTTATCCATTTTCTAGGAGTACAGGGATGGTTTAATAATATAATTAAAGCCGACCCTTTCGATAAAAATAAGGTATTCATTGGCGGTGTATATTTAGGGAGTATAACCTTTAGGGGTACTACACGATTGAGCGATCCTATGGTGATTCGTATTGATACGTTTGGAACGGGCTCTTTTATGGGATTTGTAAATTTTGGAGGCAACTACCTTAGTGGAGGTATGACAACAGGTTTAGATGAAGATGCTGATGTGGCAGAAGAAGATTTTGTAAGTGTTGAAATACGTTTTGGACCAGGTATTTCACAAAAGGCTCATCGTTTCACTGTACCGGAAGGAGAGGGCCCTGGGGTTCCTCCCGAAGATTATTCTTACAATAACTATGTAAATATACCTTTCCAGGCATGGGATAAAGAAAATAACAAACAGCTAATGGTCTCCTTCCGCGACCAGGAAAACGATGGTGAATTCAACCTGATTGAAAGGGAATTCGATGATGATATCAGTGGGAGGGAATATATTTTTATTCATGCCGTTGAATATTCCGGTTCACCTGATCCGGATATCGCAATAAACGGTGGCCATTTTCATAAAATGTTATACTTTATATGGCCGACTTTACCAGAGGATAAAATTTGGAATGCCAATGACCTCCCTCAATCAAGCATTAATATTCAATGGGGAACCCTTATGCTGCAGGATGCATCGACTACTATACTGGCTGATGATAATCGCAATAGCCACCTGCATGTCGATCACCACGATATAGTATTTGCCATAACCGATGAGGCGAATGAAGAATACACGATGCTTGAAGCTAATGATGGTGGTCTTGGAATTTCCTACGATAAAGGATTAACCTGGGAGCAGATCAAGAATGATTATATTACCACACAATTCTATGGGGTAGCTAAAAAGCCTGATGCATTTGAATTTATTGGAGGCATGCAGGATAATGGAACCTGGCAGTCACCACCCGATTTAGTGGCGAATTCATCTTCAGAGTATGCCGACAGGATAAGTGGTGATGGTTTTGAAGCCTTATGGCATCCAGTATATCCCCATCGTATTCTGGCCTCGTCTTATTATAATGCCATTCGTTTATCAACCGATGGCGGTGAAACCTGGAACGCGGTTACTGAAGGTATGTCGGGTAGTGGTCCGTTTATAACCCGATTATCGAATTCACCGGCCAATCCCGACCTGGTTTTTGCAGTGGGCGACAGGGGAGTTTATCGACATACCAACTTTTGTGTAGGCCGGTATCCATGGGAGCTTGTTGAAATTGATACGGGATGGTCGGTTTTCAATCAGGTGACAAGTTCACATAATGTCGAAGTATCACTAGAAAGCCCATCCATTGTGTGGGCTGGTGCAGGTATGTATGAAGATCCTGATTTGTACGTTTTTGTCTCTCGAAACTATGGTGAAACATTTACCCGGGTTAATAATTATACCGAAACCGAAATGGGATATTTGACAGCTATTGCTACCCATCCTTCCGATTCAGCAACTGCTTATTTGTTGTTTTCTATCGACCATAAACCAAAGATTTTACGTACAACAGATCTGGGTGAGACATGGGAAGATATTTCGGGTTTTGGAATCGACAGCACAAGTGATAAAGGATTCCCGGATGTCATGGTATATTCTCTCATGGTATTTCCCTATAATACCGATATTATATGGGCTGGTACGGAAATAGGAATCTTTGAAAGTACCGACAATGGTGCATCGTGGCATTATGCTGATAATGGTTTGCCTGCCGTTTCTGTCTGGCAAATGTATATCCAGGATCAACAAATTGTTGTTGCTACGCACGGGCGGGGTATTTGGACTGCCTCACAATGGCCAGGAGCTATAAATAACCTACAAGTAGAACCGGAATTTAACCTCTTTGCTTATCCTAATCCTACTGATGGGTACATTACAATCAAAGTGGAATCTGACATTAATTTCCCGGTTGAAATTACTTTTTACGATATGACCGGAAAAATTCATTTTTCATTTAACGACATTAAAAGAAATGATAATTATTTAAGAAAAATTGATCTTTCCTCACTTCCCGGTGGAACCTATTTTATTACGGTCGAGATGGAAGGAAAAATATATACCTCCAAAGTTGTTCTACACAAATAGCTATATGCAATAATTATATGATTTAGAAGGTTAAAGAGGATTTACTATATTTGCACACCGCTGAAACTTAGCGGTTATTTTTTTCGATCAGAGAATTTCATCTATCATGGAAAAATATATTATCAACCATTTGCGGGAACTGGAAGCAGAATCGATTTATGTGATCCGTGAAGTAGCTGCCCAATTTGAACGACCAACCCTTTTATTTTCAGGCGGAAAAGATTCTAATGTAATGTACTATCTTGCGCGGAAAGCATTTTGGCCTGCAAAAGTTCCATTTCCGCTATTACACGTTGATACAGGGCATAATTTCCCGGAAACACTTGAATTTCGTGATTCTTTGATGGAAAGAACAGATGGAAAGTGTTTTGTGGCTTATGTTCAGGATACTATCGATCAGGGCAAGGTGGTTGAGGAAACCGGGATAAATGCGAGTAGAAATGTATTGCAGACAGTTACATTGCTTGATGCTATTGAAGCGAATAAATTTGATGCTGCTTTAGGAGGCGGAAGAAGAGATGAAGAAAAAGCACGTGCAAAAGAACGTTTTTTTTCTCATCGTGATGAATTTGGTCAGTGGGATCCGAAAAATCAACGTCCTGAACTATGGAACATCTTTAACAGCAAGAAAAAGATGGGGGAACATTTCAGGGTATTTCCATTGAGTAACTGGACTGAAATGGATATTTGGCAATACATTTATATGGAAGATATTGAAATTCCAAACCTATATTATACACATAAACGCCGAGTATTCAATCGCGATGGAGTATGGCTTGCCGAGGCCCCATTTATGACGCTAAAGGATGATGAAAAAGTTGAGCTACGCGATGTACGTTGTCGTACCATTGGCGATATAACCTGTACGGGATTAACCTTGTCGAAAGCAAATTCACTTGAAGATATAATTAAGGAAGTTGCTGCTACCAGAGTTACAGAACGAGGTGGAAGATACGACGATAAGCGTTCGGAGGCTGCAATGGAAGATCGAAAGAAAGAAGGATACTTTTAAAATCTAGAACTAAATATTTCAACTTAGAATAAATTATACCTACATGGACGAATTTCAGGAAAAGCAGGATGGGTACTTAAATATGCAGCTTCTTCGGTTTACCACGGCCGGCAGTGTCGACGATGGAAAAAGTACATTAATCGGTCGATTATTATACGACAGCAAGGCTATTTTTGAAGATCAGATGGAGGCTATTGAACGGGCTAGCATTCATCGGGGTGAAGAACAGGTAAACCTGGCCTTACTAACCGATGGCTTGCGTGCTGAAAGAGAGCAGGGAATTACAATCGATGTTGCATACCGGTATTTTGCCACACCAAAAAGAAAATTTATTATCGCCGACACTCCAGGCC
>CAYMQP010000195.1:0-1354 GCA_964392505.1 uncultured Bacteroidales bacterium | reverse complement strand
GTAATATGGTTACAGGAGCTTCAACAGCCAACGCTGCGATCATACTCGTCGATGCAAGAAATGGTGTGGTGGAACAAACCTTACGACATTCTTATATTGCTTCACTTCTTAAGATTCCACACATAATTATTTGTGTAAATAAAATGGATTTGGTAGACTATAAAGAGGAAGTGTTCGAGGAAATAAAAAACGATTATGATAGTATTTCCGATAAGCTTGATGTCCACGATATTCGTTTTGTTCCGATAAGCGCATTAAAGGGTGATAATGTTGTCGACCGTTCGGAAAATATGAACTGGTATGAAGGTCCAACATTAATGTATCTGCTTGAAAACATTCATATTGCCAACGATCGCAATTTTACCAATCCGCGTTTTCCAGTTCAGTACGTGATAAGGCCACAGTCAAAGGAGTTTCATGACTTTCGAGGTTATGCCGGTCGTGTTGCAGGCGGTGTTTGCAAAAAGGGTGACAAAGTTGTTATTCTTCCATCTGGGTTATCTTCCAAAATTAATTCTGTTGAAACTATGAAGGGAAAAGTGGATACTGCTTTTCCTCCACAGTCGGTAGTTATTACCCTCGAAGATGATGTTGATATTAGTAGAGGTGATATGATAGTAGCCGAGGATGATCAACCCAATGTATCGCAGGATATTACCATGATGTTTTGCTGGTTGAATGAGAAACCTCTTGTACTGGGAGGAAAATATATTATTCGCCATACCACAAATGAAGCCCGCTGTGTAGTAAAATCGGTTGACTATAAAGTGAACATTGATACATTGGCTAAAAACACAGAAGATAAAAATGTAAATTTAAATGAAATTGGCCAGATGACATTACGTACTACAAAACCTTTGATGTACGATTCATATAAAGTAAACCGCGTTACGGGAAGTGTAATTCTTATCGATGAAGGTACAAACGAAACAATCTGTGCCGGAATGATTTTGTAGAAATGATCAAACTCCAAACTCTAAGATTTTTATCATCGAAATATGAAAGGGATGAAAAAAATCGCAATCTAAACACTAGACAATTCTTCTGATGCAGCTGAATTTATGCGTGTACATTTTCAAATCATCTCTGTAAATCCCTTTTTCATTAAAGGTGTCAATTCTTACACAATTCGAGGCGTGGATTATTTTATTCTGACCTAGGTATAAACCGACATGGGATATTTGCCCCTTTTCATTTATAAAAAATACCAGATCGCCTGCTTTACTTTCGATCAGCGATTTTATTTGAGTACCTTTTTTTGATTGATCTAAGGTGTCTCTTGGAAAGGTCAGATTATTAATTTTAAACAGAATCTGGATGAAGCCGGAACAGTCTATTCCTAAAACTGTTCTTC
>CAYMQP010000194.1:0-7582 GCA_964392505.1 uncultured Bacteroidales bacterium | reverse complement strand
CGGGCTGGCTTCAGATGAAGTTTGATCTGGGCATACGAGGGTGCTTTAGCCGAAATAATATTCGGAAAATGATAGGTGTTCCCCCATTCGTTGTGATCTTTTACAAGGGCAATTGTACCCCACCTCCAGGCATAGGTTACTCCTCCTCTCATTTCGCTGTAGTCATTACCCGTTTTATAGGATGCACCATACCGGGTATTCAGCTGACCTGTATCGCTAATAACCTTATCTTCATGATTATCGCGCAAACTGGCATAAACACCAAAGTGTTTCCCTACATAGGCAAAGGCTTCGGCACCTCCCCAGCGATGGTAATTCGTACCATTCTTATTGTACCATAATTGTCCGCCAAGAATAGGATTGACTGATATTTTGAAGAGACTATCGGAATAATACAATAAATCAATACGTTTATTAAAAGCTTTACCGGTTACGAGCTCCTTGTTAAAATCCTTCAGGTAAAAGTCCAGTTCTTCCTGCTGCCTTTGTGTGAGTTGGTTGCGGCTTTCATAGGCCAGTTTTAATTGCTCTGCTATAAATGCCCGTGAGTAAGGCTTTACGGCTGAATTAAGGCCGATGATTTTATCTTCGGCAAGTTCATCCAGGAAATCATATACAGCCCTGTTGGTCACATGCAGGTATACATTCTGGGCTGAAATTATACTCCTATATGAAACGAGTATTGCTATAAACAAAAAAATCTTGCTGATGAGTCTTTTCATAGTTCTGATTATACCAAGCACCTAACTGCTCCGGTATCGCCTGAAAATAATATTATAAACAGCCTTGAAAAAATATCTTATATCCGTTCGCCAGGGATGTTGATCGTATTCATCCATATAACGTATTTCCGATGCTATAATTTCTTCGAGGGTCTGGGGTTTATGAACATAGTAAGGTGGTATAAGTCCGGGTTTGTATTGTATCCTCCTTTTCTGATGCTCCTTCGTGTACAGGCTGAAATAATGTTTGCTGAGCGGGCGCACACCCACAATTTTCAGATCGCGGCGAATCCAGTTTGCCAGCATGGGCAGCTCATCGAGCCAGAACATCCGTAAAAATTTACCAAGAGTAGATATACGAAAGTCGGATTTGAATTTTCCGCCTTCCCCGAGTCCTCCCTTCTTATAAACATATTCCTGTATATATTCGGCATAAGGATGCATAGTCCGGAGTTTGATTACTTTAATAGTTATCCCTTTATATCCTACTCTTTCAAGCTTTACAAAGGGCCCGTAGGTAGGATCCTCCGGATAAAGAGGTTCACATATCTTACGTGCTACAAAAAACAAATGCTTACTTACCAGTTTTTCATCTATCACCTCGAAGCCACAGGAATACAGCCTTCCAAAAGTCTCGGCCTTGGTAAAAACCCTGTTTTGTCCGCGTGTTAGGAAAAAATACAAGCCTTTGGTAAGCTTGAATTTCGGGAAAAGTCTTTTGATAATAAAATCGAGTAAATAGGCAATATAATTAAGAAGTATGGGGTATTTATTCAGGATTCGTTTTTTTCTGAGATTCTTGGTTTCGACAAAATCGATAAATAATCCTCGAATTGGGAGTTTGGCATTTGCCGACTCGAAAAACTTATTGACATAACGAAAATCGTTAATCCGTTTCAGGTTAACAATCGATTCAAATTTATCTTTTAGTTGCGTATCGATATTGAATGGCGAAGTTGTACTGATGACAAGCGTTTCCGGCGAATCGATACGGGCATGGCTGAAAACGAAGTTAAAAGCATCCTGATCGATCTCAACCAGTATGGCACTTTCACGGGCACTAAGTTTTGGTTTTCTCCGGAGGATTTTCCGGGGCATAAATACCTCTTTCAGCAACTGTCTCCTCCGTACCGTTTTGGAGGTGTCGATCTCGGCGGTTTCGATAATAGCAGTACGGATATAATAATCGAGCAAGCCCCATATAATTTCTATAAGGGTGGCAGCTCCTATGGTACCAAAAACCACAAGACGAGAATAGTAATCGACACGAACCAAGAACATAATCGTAGTGGCAACTCCCATGACCAGTATGTTTGCAAATATTATCTGATGGATGATACGATTCAGATCCTGTTCACGATGAAGAGTATATTTATTACTGATAATAGAAACAATAAGCCATATAGCCAGGAAGAGTAAAAAAGAATACAGGTATTTGGTAAGTACCTGCATAAAAGGTGCCTGTTTTACCAAAAGAAATAGCGAAAAAACCAGGGCAACACCTATGAGGTCGATTAAAGCATAAACAGCGGTTCTGGTACGCATCCGATTCACAATTTCTACTAACTAAAGATATAAAGCAAATTTGAGATGGTAAAGGAATAAACTGTTTTGTTCATTTTTCTGTTGATTAAAACAATATTTTCCACCATAAGTTCATCTGTCAGGTTCAGTGTGATTACTGCATAACCTTTTTCAGCATATGTGAAGGAATTGTCAGCGTTATGTTTTGATTTACGGCATCGATCTGTACTATGAGTTTACGATGATCTTTCGCATTCCTTAGCTTACCGCGCAAACCTTTTAGCGTTCCGTAGGCTACCTCCACCTGGCTTCCCGTTTCGAAATATTCAAGGGGTTCCGGTAACTCTTTCTCTCCCAGGTAAGTCCGTACGGCTTCAATCTGATATTGGGGCACCTGAACCCGCTCCCCGGCAAAGGTAACGAAACGCACAACTCCCGGAATTTTGACCACCTTATCGAAATCGGTATCACCGATCCTTACAAAAACATAGGAACGAAACAGGGGTTCATATACTACTTTCCGGCGATCGCTCCATTGCCTGAGGGTTCTATGCAGAGGCAAATATAATTCTATACCCATTTCCTCGAGCAAATCCGCGATCTTTTTTTCAACCCTCGATTTTGTATACAGGGCATACCAGTGTTTCACAGAATTCTTCATCAGGTAATTAATTCATCCCTACAATTTAACCCGGCAAAAATAATAAGTTGCGCCATACAATTTCGGGTTTCCTGGTTAATAATAATTTATTGTAGCAGACTAAAATAACTTCGTAACGCTAAAGGCTCTTTGTGGAATAAATCAGTATTATATAAATACTCCCGATTATGGGCATATCCTGGACTTTAAATCGTGGGTTTTTATATTTGGCATAACATTCATTAGTTAATAGCGATAATTTTTTCTTCTTTTGCAGAAAATTTTCAAAATATGACCGAAAATATTTTCCCTAATCGCGATCGTTTCCTGGAGCGTCCTGAAAAAGAACAATTACTTAAACAACATGGTCTGGTGGTATGGTTTACCGGCTTACCGGCTTCCGGTAAAAGCACCCTGGCCATTGCTATGGAACGGAAATTATATAACGAAGGATTTCTGACACAGGTACTCGATGGCGATAAGATCAGGAACGGTCTGAATAAAAATTTAGGATTTACCGAAGAAGACCGGGTTGAAAATATCCGGCGCATTGCCGAAGTAGGAAAACTTTTCAGCGATTGCGGTGTTGTTGCCATATCGGCCTTTATAAGCCCAACGCATGCTATTCGTTCCATGGCACGTGATATAATAGGTAACGATAATTTTTTCGAAGTATATCTCAGCACTCCGTTACAAGTTTGCGAACAACGCGATCCGAAAGGATTATATAAGAAAGCCCGTGCAGGTATTATCAGCGATTTTACGGGTGTCTCCGCCCCTTACGAAGCCCCCACCGATGCCAACCTGGTTATCGATACCAGCCGCTATTCAGTAAAAGAAGCCACCGAATTGATTTTTAACGACGTGATTTCAAGGGTGAGGAGGTAATATTGCATGACGGCATTTTGAAGTAGAATATTTTCTTTTATATATCCCCCTTGGAGAAGGGGGACAAAGGGGGATTGACGTTTCGTACAATTTGCCTGTTTTCAACTTTTATATATAACTATGTATAAAAAATCACATTACAATAAAAACCTGAAAACCTATGCTCGTCAATTAAGAAATGAATCAACATTAGGAGAAGTCATTTTGTGGAGCAAAGTATTACGCGCAAAGAAATTACATGGATTTCAGTTCAACAGGCAATATATCATTGATAATTGTATAGTAGATTTCATCTGTCGTGAATTAAAACTTATAATAGAAATTGATGGTTATTCGCATAATTTTAAGTATGATGAAGATTTAAAGAGGGATAGTAATATGAGGAATCTTGGATATAGTATTATGCGATTTACAGAACAGCAGGTTCGTTATGATTTGGATAATGTAGCAGAAGCAATTGAAAATGAGATACTGAGATTGAAGGAAAAAATTGATAGATAATAGAATTCAATCCCCCTCATTCCCCCTTCTCCAAGGGGGAAGATTCAATCCCCCTTTGTCCCCTTTCTCCAAGGGGGAAGATTCAATCCCCCTTTGTCCCCCTTCTCCAAGGGGGAAGATTCAATCCCCCTCATTCCCCCTTCTCCAAGGGGGAAGATTCAATCCCCCTTTGTCCCCCTTCTCCAAGGGGGAGGGTATCAGTATAATTTATACTACATGTGCCATTATTAAAATTGTAATTTTGCCGAATGCAATTTCAAAAAAATCCCATACAATTTTACATGCTTCTTTATCTGCTTATAATCTTGCTGTTGGTGGTCTTACCTTTAAACAATAGCGAATCATTCCTTAATAACACGTACATTGTAAAAATCCGCCTCGATTACCTGGGGCATGTTATTTTGTTTCTGCCTTTTGTGTTTTTACTAAGGTTGGCTTCCCGGGTAAAATTCGGGATCGCCTGTCTGCTTGGCATTGGTTATGCCCTGTTTACCGAAAGCTTGCAATTTTATTTACCATACCGCAGTTTTAATATCAATGATATGATTGCCAATGCGCTAGGGGTTTTAATGGGTTTGGTTTTACTGGTGCCTGTTGTATCGTCCGTTCTTGCAAGGATTTTAGGGGTTAAAAAGCAGTAGTATGTCTAATACGCCATTGCGATACCGCCTCAGGAGGGAGAAGCAACCGAAGTCCGAAGGACGAGCTCTACGAAGTCAATCTTGCTAATATATATGAAGAAAGCACATTACGTGCTTCAAATAAAGCTAGATCACCACGTCAGCGCTTTGAGCACTTCCTCGTGATGAAGGGAAAAAACCACCTTACACGTAACTGTAATGACGGAAAAGGTTGCCAAACACGTCATTGCGAGGAGGAGGTACGACGACGCGGCAATCTAATCCATATATATGAATAATGTACATTACGTATTTCAATTAGGGCAAGATCACCACGTCAGTGCTTTTTGCGCTTCCTCGTGATGACGGAAAGGTTTGGTTATACGTCATTGCGAGCGAAATGTAATGGAGCGAAGCAATCTGGCCAATATAAATGACGAAAGCACATTACATGTTTTGATTAAAGTAATTCAAACAAATCCTTCCATTCGGGATTCATACTTTCAATTAATTGTATTTTTTTTATTCTTGAACCCGCTTTTATTTGCTTTTCCCGTTCAATAGCCTCTCTGATATCACCGAATTCTTCAAAATAGACGAGTTTACTTATCTTGTATTTAGATGTAAAAGCAGTCTGATAATGTTTTGTTTTATGTTCCCAAATACGTTCTCTCAGTTTACTGGTAACACCCGTATAAATGACCGTGTTTTTTGAATTAGCCATGATATAAACGAATCCACCTCTTTCCATATAACAAATTAATAAAATGGATAAGCATAGATTTTGAAGATAAGTTTTTAAGAGAAAAGACATGTTTTTAATCGATGAACAAGATTACCGGGTCGTCCCGATTCTTTGATCGGGACTCCTTGTAATGACGGAAAAGGCTGCCTCAAACGTCACTGCGAGGAGGAGGTACGACGACGTGGCAAACTGAACACTTTTAAATAATCATACAATAGTGTCCGAATAAATAATTTGTGTATCCACTACGTGGAACAGGTTTTTATAAATAATACCTATCCACAATATTTTAACCGCAACACGGTAATAATAGAAATAAATAATTGAAATATACATTTATATTTCCTAATTACTCATTTACTTTTTTTAATTAAGAGTACAGTTATCCATTTCACCCTTCTCCAAGGGGAAAGATTCAATCCCCCTTTATCCCCCTTCTCCAAGGGGAAAGATTCAATCCCCCTTTATCCCCCTTCTCCAAGGGGGATGTATTATTTATTCCTTTCCCCTAAAATAAAAAGCAAAAGGCACAGCGAAAAAGGCAACAACAGCTGCCAGCTTAAAAGTTAACGTATTACCCAGATGATCGAGCGAGATACCGGTAACCAGCGTAGTGAGCGAACTGACAAGAAAACTGGTTGTCATATAAATACCATTGGTGAAAGGCAGGTGATCGGTCTTTCTTTCATGTATAACCGCCAGAAATACAGGAGTGGGAGCCAGTAAAAAAAACCCAATCAATACAAGCAGTGGAAAAGTAGCTGTTGAACCAAAAAAAATAAATACCCACATAAGCAGCGGTGAGGCTATAGTAAATCCCAGCAGTGTATTACGGCGACCAATGAAGTCGGATAAAGTGCCTGAGAGAAAAGTACCCACCGTACCCGAAAGGTAAACCGTCGACAGGGATATACCTGCCATCCATCGTGTATTTCCCTCTTCTTCAAGGTAGCCCGGTAGATAATAGGTAAAACAACTTTTCATAAAACCCCGTGTAAAGGATATTCCAATAATCAAAATAAGTACCGGTAAAAACTCCAGAAAGGCTTTTTTATATTGGCCGCTAAGCTCTCCACGTGGGAAATCCTTACGCAGATCCACTGACTGGAAACGCAGGAAAAGAATTACCGAGGAAACCAGTCCCATTGGTATTAACCTAAAAATCCCGTCGAAACCCCAGAGTTCAATGGTTCCAATTATGATAACAGGTCCCACGGTACGTGCCAGTTCCCCTCCGACCATGTAAAAACTCATACCACGTCCGGTTCTCTTTCCGGCCACATGATTGATCATTACCGGAGTAGGTACATGAAACATGCTGCTGCTTATCCCCGAAACCAGCATAAGTACGGCCAGAAAACTATAGGTTGGAGCCAGCCCGATGAGGCTCATAGCTATGGCTGTAACAGAAGGTGCCGCGATCATAAGGTAACGAATACGTATGCGTTCGGCAAGAATGCCCATAAAGGGATTGATAAGATTGGGGACTCGCTGTATCACGGCAAGCAGACCGAAAAGTGTATGATTAATGGCCAGCTTCTGTATCAGCAGAATTTGTACCGGGGCCAGGAATGAGGTATAAATATCGTGTATATGATGTACCAGCGACAGTAATATAACATCGAACGACTGGAACTTACCGGATTTCTGCATTGAAAAACTTAAAAATTTACTTTTATGGGTACGAAAATAGGAATTGTGAAATTGTCAGAAAACCTTATTCTTAAAAAAACTGGTAGTACTGCTAATTTGAAAAATGGTTTACTTAATAAGCAAGATTGCCATACACGTCATTGCGAGCGAATACCGGCATTAGTGGCGGTAGAAGCGCGGCAATCTAGTTAATTTAAAAGAAGATACTATTACCTACTTATTAAAGAATAAGCTAGATCACCACGTCAGCGCTTTGAGCGCTTCCTCGTGATGACGGAATGTTTTGACT
>CAYMQP010000193.1:7190-7602 GCA_964392505.1 uncultured Bacteroidales bacterium | reverse complement strand
GTGTATGACAGGTTGAAATCGTAAAAATAACTACTGCTTTGAAATATAAAATAAGAAAACAAATCGTAAAAGTAACGTCCGGCAATAATGGCCGATCCTTTTTCGCCCACCGGAAATTCTAAAAAAGCTTTCGAATGGAAAGTACTGGGTTCAACCTCGCCATGCAATTCAGAGCTATTACCATCCTTGGTGGAAATATACATTACCGAAGAATTACGACCTCCATATTCGGCCCCAAAACCTCCTACCAGCATATCGACCGATTTAATCGTCTGTGTATTAAAAATGCCGGAACTTATACTAGAATGATAAGGGTTGTATATCATCACACCATCGAGTAGTACGGCATTCTCGCCTGGTTCCCCTCCACGCACCGTAAAAAGCGGTGAAAATGGTTCGGTACGGTCAATTC
>CAYMQP010000193.1:0-7180 GCA_964392505.1 uncultured Bacteroidales bacterium | reverse complement strand
CGTTATTTTTTAATTTTTATGGCAAATTCGGCAAATTTAATAGCTGAAAATACGTCGTTTCCAGCCGCCGGTATGGATTGAATGGTTTTCGACGATATTTCAATCATGCTGGTTTCTACCTGTCGATCGGCAGCCCTGTCGGGACTTGCGGCTATAATAGATACTTCATCCACTTCAAGAGGACGGGGTTTTAACTTAATATCCTGAAGAGCCACACTTTTATCCGTTAGTGTTATTTCCAGTTCCAGCGCTTCATAACCAATAAATGAAATGGTGAGTATATGTTTACCCGGGGTGAGCCCGGCAAACTGAAAGAATCCATACCGGTCGGATACCACGCCCCTTCCGGTAGAACTTTCATAAACACTTGCGCCAATCAACGTTTCTTTTGTTTCAGCATCGACAATATATCCCGATACGGCAAAATGCTGTGCATATAGGATAGTTGAAGATCCCAGCAGTAATAATATGAGAACAAACCTCTGTACTATATTTATCTTTATACCCATGAATTGACCTACAATTTAAATCCCAGTCCAACAAACAAACCCGCCTGAATTTTTATTTTTTTATCAATTATATAGCTGATATTTTCAATCAATCCAATCCGAGCTGTTAATCCTCGTTTATTCATTGGATTGAAATAAATACTTTGAACAGAAGAGGCTTCAATATCGAAAAGCTGATATAATGTAGGATCGTGTTTCTCAATATCTTTCCATTTGCAGAATCCCAGTAAAATATTTAAATCGGCATCCAAAAGTAATTTCCTGTTCCATCGCCAGGAATAATGTTCCGAATTTTTACCTATTGCAAACGATTCATAATCGGGATTATTCTGATAACGGATGATACCCGACGTGTATTGATTCTTCAAGTTGGTTTCAGGGCGTGTAAAATATATTTCTCCTTGCATACCCCACCAGTTAATTCCCATGAATACTCTTCCCATACTATTCAGATACAATGAACGAATTTTTGGATTGGTAATGAAATTCGGAGCTATTTCAGGAGCTATATCCGATGATATCGATTTAATGGTAAGTAAATCGATTTTGAAATCGGTGTGCCAACTGCTCAGCAAATTTTCTGTTGATTCTTCGAGAGATTCTTTTTTTGCCTGGGGCAGATACAGATAATCGTAATACAAGGTGCCCCGATACTGGCAGGTATCGCCCGTATGCTCGTAAACGGGAATATCAGCTACTAAATATACTGAAGATGCAAATCGTCTTTTCTTTTTCTCGATTTCGAATTTTCGGATATCCAGAATATAGTTATATCTCCTGCCTGTATCACCTGACATACTTGATAGAATTTCATCGGAAAGCGGTTTTCTAGTATAAATTTCATAATCAATAGGAATGAAAAGGTATTTTTTCTTGGTTTCAAATCTTACAAAATGAGGATTCTCATTCCGGAAGTCATTTATCTTTACAACACTTACCAAATCCATATCGATAAGCGAATCGCCTTTGAAATCCACAATAAGCGTATCGGGCAGAAATTTCTGGCCTTTTAACAGATGAGTAAAAATCAGCGTTAATATCAACACAAGCATGATACGCCCGTATTGATTCTTAATTTTGTTACTTGAGAGAAAAAGCATTCTGATAAAGAGAATTAATATACCCGACAAACTTCTTATCAGATTTATTTACTGACAACGGACAGCCGTGCCACTGGCCGATACCATAAGCATGCTTCCGTTGGCTCCGATTGTCTCATAATCGAGATCGATTCCAATTACGGCATTAGCACCCAGATTTCGTGCATTTACTTCAAGTTCTCTTAAAGCATTATCTTTTGCCTCGCGTAACACTTTTTCATACGAGCTGGAACGCCCACCCACGATATCTGTTATCGTAGCAAAGATGTCCTTAAATATATTGGCTCCAATTATAGTTTCACCGGTTACTATTCCGATATATTCAACAATTGTCTTGTCATCGAGTGCATTGGTTGTTGTTAAGATCATGGTAATATTGGTTTTTCTGTTAATAATAAATCTCCGAACGAATATAAGTAAAACAAAGATTTAAATAAAGTGCATAAGCAATATCTTGATAGCTATCATCATTTTTATTGCCTTCACAGTAAACATGAGCGTATTAATTAATTTTTGTATAAATATGCATAACCACATTTTTAATTACACAATACCTATATTATTTGTATATAAATTATAAATATTAATTAATAACCTTTCAGATTGTTATTTTACTTTCAAATTATAAGTTATATTTTTTGATATATGATTTATTTATGTATTTTTATGCAAAATAAGACATCTGAATATTAACAAAAAAAAGAAAAATTATGATCACATGGGTAAAAAACAATGATGCCCTCGGCACGGTTAACCGTGGTGTACCAGCAGAATCTGGTCTTTGTACACTTTGCGATTCTTCGTGTAAGGGAAAATGTGAAACCTGGCTTGCGTCTTTGAAAGGACGTAAATTGTTATATCCCAGAGATTTTGGTAAAACCACGGCAGGTGCATGGCATGTTGCATGTGTTGGTGTAGGATATCATGCTCTCCGTATCCAGGGATATGCTTATGGAGCACATGGAATTGTTCCACCACTTACTAATAATGCTGATGATTGCCTCTTCACTAATGTAAATATCGAAGGATCATTCGGTAACAAGGTCAAAACAAAATTCCGTATTCCGATAATGACCGGAGCTTTAGGATCAACCTTTGTTGCTGCTAAATACTGGGAATCTTTTGCAATAGGGGCAGCGCTTTGCGGAATACCTATTGTTGTTGGTGAAAATGTTGTTGGTATTGATCAACAATCTGTAATCGAGAAGGGAAAGATCATTAAAGCACCGGAGCTTGACAGACGGATAAACACTTACTTTAAATACTATGATGGGTATGGTGCGATCATTGTTCAGCTAAATGTTGAAGACACCCGAAACGGGGTTGCTGAGTATGTAGCTGAAAAATATGGCGATAAGGTTATTATTGAACTTAAGTGGGGACAGGGTGCAAAAGATATTGGAGGAGAGATTCAGGTAACAAGTATCAAATATGCTAAATTCCTGAAAGATCGAGGATATCTGGTTGATCCTGATCCGTATGATAAAACTGTTCAGGCAGCATATGAGGCTAGAGCTATAACTGCATTTGCACGACATAGTCGATTAGGTGCAACCGATATAGAATCCCCAGCTAAATTGCATGAAGCATTCATGACCTCGGTAGCCTACTTACGTAAACTGGGATTTAAACGAATTACATTGAAAACAGGGGCATATGATGTAGAAGCACTTGCAATGGCATTGAAATATAGTACCGATGCCGGTCTCGATCTGTTAACTATCGATGGCTCAGGAGGAGGAACGGGAATGAGTCCCTGGAATATGATGCAGCATTGGGGAATACCCTCACTACCGTTGCATGCAAAAGCATATGAATATGCAACTATACTTGAGAAAAAAGGTGCTAAAGTACCTGATTTATCATTTGCCGGAGGATTTGCGCGTGAAGACCATATTTTTAAAGCTATGGCCCTTGGTGCTCCATTCACAAAACTTATTTGTATGGGCCGTGCTCCAATGATACCAGGCTTTCTTGGAGCAAATATTGAAGGTGTATTTAAACCTGAAAAACGAGATGAATTAAGTGGTCATTGGGAAGCATTACCCAACACGGTTACTGAGCATGGAAAATATCCTGAAGAGATTTTTGCCGGTTGGGAACCAGTCCAGAAAATTGTCGGAAAAGATGAAATGAAAAATATTCCTTTTGGAGCTGTGGCCATGTATGCTTTTGCTGATAAACTGGCCTGCGGATTACAACAAATGATGGCTGGAGCCAGAAAATTTACGCTTAGTGAACTTTCACGAGATGATCTGATTGCAGCAAATCGTGAAACAGAAGAGGTTACAAAAATTGCTTTTATGACCGATGCAAAGAATGATGATGCATTGAAAATACTTAATAGTTAACAATCAATCAAGTATACCAATTATCCTGCATTCCACTTAATTTTTTCTTGAATGGATGCAGGATTTTTTCTTTTCGGTTGAACCATCCTTATAAATAAAATAACGATAATACATTCTTATTTTACTTATACAACTACACTTTTTTCATCTTCCATTTTGATCTTATCAGGGCAAAAATTCTATGGAGCAGAATCTATTGTTACTGCTACTATATTTGTGATAATTCGTTGTTTTAAATTACTTAAAATAAGTGTAAGTAATACATCATATGTCATATGAGTGTAAGCTTACTGTATGATAAAATGAATTACAAGAGAATAATCATAAAAATCAAAATCATGAAAAGAGTAATAGTATTGAGCCTGATTTTTGTGCTCGCAGGAATAAAGCCTGTCATGAGCAATACCGACAGGCATTTGAAGAAGAATTTGAACGATACGACTGCTTATACAACACTCACTGCCAAGGTTATCGACCAGGTAACAAAAGATCCTGTTGTATTTGCATCGGTAACCCAAACCGGAAGTAATGTGGGAACCGTTACCAACTCCGATGGCGAATTTATTCTAAAAATTCCCGGAAAAACTGCCGAGGGTACTATTTTCATTACGCATATTGGTTATAAAAACAAGGAGTTCCCGATTAGCAGCTTGCTTAAGGGTGAAGAAACCATTGTTTTGGAACAATATGCTATTCCTATCGAAGAAGTAGTAATTAAGAAGATCGATCCGGTTGAATTGCTTAAAACAGCGCTGAGTAAAAAACGTGAGAATTATAACAACTTCGCTGAAATGCAGACCGGTTTTTATCGTGAAACTATAAAACAGAACCGGAATTATGTTTCTGTATCGGAGGCTGTATTAGATATTTATAATGCCGGTTATAAAGAAAACTTCGATTTCGACCGGATAAAAATATTTAAAGGTCGTAAGAGCAAGGATGTAAAGCGCATGGATACAATACTGGTAAAATTTCAGGGCGGACCACGCACTGCCATGTTTCTCGATATAGTTAAGAATCCCGGGGTAATTCTCGATGAGGAAATGTTCGATTTATACAAGTTCACACTTAGAGGCATTACCAAAGTAAATGACAGAAATAATTATGTAATCGAATTCGATCAGAATGCCAAAACGGATTATCCGCTATACCAGGGTAAAATATATATCGATGTTGAATCGTATGCCATAACCGGTATCGACTTTCGTATCAGCGATAAGAGTATTGAAGATGCTGCCAAAATGCTGGTAAAAAAGAAACCACTTTCAATGAAAATTGATGTTGTAAGTGGCAACTACCTGGTAAATTACAGACAGGTTGAAGGATTATGGGTATTAAATTATGTCCGTTCCGAAGTGAATTTTAAAATAAAATGGCCCAGAAAGTTATTCAAAACGAATATTAATACTATGTTCGAAATGGCTATTACCGATCGTGATACACAGAATGTTGAAAAGTTTCCTTATAAGGTATCGGTTAAATACTCCGATTTCCTTGCCGATCAGGTAGAAGTTTTTGAAGATGAAGATTACTGGGGTGAATATAATGTGATAAAGCCTGATGAATCGATTGAGATAGCCATTAAAAAACTTAGCAGAAGACTTAAAAGGAACCAATAAAAAGTTAGTGAAGTTTTTTCATTTTCGATTCTCCTTAAGATAAAGTTAGGTTGAGTAATAAATCGAAGCCTGCAAGTGAAGTTGCAGGCTTTGGTTTTTTATGGTACTTTACTCTATAGTATAGCCAGTTTACTTAACATTTTTAAGTAACATCAGCGACCGGGGCGGCATATTAAATATATCTGATAACAAATCCTGTTTTTTAAAAGATTTGTCAATACTTGTATCAACGAGAATCTCCCATGAATGACCCAGCGTGGTATTAGGCAGATTGAAACCAATAGGTTCCCAGTAACTATTTACGATTAGCAGTAAGATATCGTCCTTAATAACTTCGCCTTTTTCATTTACTTCGTTCATAAGTTTTCCGTTCAACAGCATTCCCATGCAGCGTATAAAATCGGTATTCCATTGCTCATCGGTCATATCGGAACCATCGGTATTAAGCCAGCGAATATCTTTTACACCTGCTCCTCTGATTCTGCGGCCCTTAAAAAACCTCCGCTTATGGGTAACAGGCTGGTTCTTACGAATTGCAATAAGTTTGGAGGTAAACTCAAAGAATTGTTGTTGCATCTTATTCCAGTCCCAGTTAAACCACGATAGCTCACTATCCTGGCAATAAACATTATTATTTCCCATCTGAGTACGACCATATTCATCGCCATGACTAATCATAGGTACTCCCTGACTAAATAACAGGGTTGCTATGAAACTGCGCTTACGTTGCTCCCTTAAAGCAATAATATTCTTATTATCGGTTGGCCCTTCGACACCTGTATTCCAGCTATGATTATGAATCTCACCATCTTTGTTATTCTCTTTATTTGCATGGTTATGTTTTTCGTTATAGCTCACCAGATCGTGCAGGGTAAATCCGTCGTGACAGGTGATGAAATTAATACTCGATGAAGGTAACCGGCCATCGTCTTCATACAGATCGCTGCTTCCGCTTAGCCGGTTAGCAAGTTCCTTTACCTGCCGTTCATCGCCTCGCCAGAATTTTCGCACACAATCGCGATACCTTCCGTTCCATTCGGCCCATAGTACAGGAAAGTTTCCTACCTGGTATCCACCCTCACCCAGATCCCAAGGTTCGGCAATCAGTTTCACTCTCGATATTACCGGATCCTGATGAATAGTATCGAGAAAGGTTGATAGTTTACCAACCTCAAATAATCCACGGGCTAATGTTGATGCCAGATCGAAACGAAAACCATCGACATGCATTTCGGTTACCCAGTAACGAAGGCTGTCCATAACCATCTGCAATGTTTGTGCACAAAGCAGATTAAGGGTATTTCCTGTACCGGTATAATCTTTATAATAACCAGGATTCTCCGCGTCGATACGGTAGTAGTTTATATTGTCGATGCCCCGGAAGCATAATGTAGGTCCAAGGTGATTGCCTTCGCCAGTATGGTTATACACCACATCGAGTATAACTTCAATGCCGGCTTTATGAAGAGTCTTTACCATTTGCTTGAATTCGCTCACTTGCTGACCCATATACCCCGATGCACTGTATTCGGCATGAGGCGCAAAAAAGCCAATTGTATTATATCCCCAATAATTGGTTAGTCCTTTCTGCACTATATACC
>CAYMQP010000192.1:3511-7650 GCA_964392505.1 uncultured Bacteroidales bacterium | reverse complement strand
CAATTCACGTGTAAAAAGTATTTTGTATGAAGGTGTTGAACTGTATAACTTTTCACCTGATAGTTTTAATTATTATATCGAGTTGCCTGAAGGTACCACTGAGATTCCTGTGCTTGAGGTTGAAATGGAAGATTCACTGGCCACATACATTGTTAGATATCCAGGTATTTTACCCAATATGGCAACGGTAGTAGGTACTGCCCGTGATGGAGGTACGCACTCGGCATATTCAGTTTATCTTTCGGTCGATTCTGCCTATTTTAATGCCAGACTAAAGACTTTAAGGTATAATGGAGTTAGCGTTCCTGATTTTGATCCTTATGTTTATAATTACCATGTAGAACTGCCACCGGGCACCACGAGTGTTCCGAAAATTGTTGCTTATACTGAAATTTCCCAGGCGACCAGGGTTATTACTCCACCGGAATCTCTACCCGGAATCGCTACAGTTGTTGTAACAGCCATCGATGGTAATACAACCAGAACCTATACTATCGATTTTACTGTAGCAACAGGATTATCAGAAAGCAACTCCCAGGGAACTGATTTTACAGTATCAAATCCTTTCAGTGATGAACTGTATATATATTTTAATAATTATCCTCAGGGTGATATGATATTTTCGTTATATAATATAAACGGAACACTAATAACCCATAAGAAATTATCGTATTCTACTTACGAATTAAGTAAAGAATTGACAATCGATACCAGTAATATAATAGACGGAGACTATTTGTTTACAATTGAAATAGATGGTAAATCACAGTCAGGTAAAATTGTTAAAATATTTTAGGACGATTTTGAATTTTTAAGTTTTAAAGTGATTTATATAATTCTTGCAGGTAGGCTTTGAGGTCCTTCCCAATTTCCTTATTCTTGAGTCCGAATTCTATATTGGTTTTTATAAAGTCAAGTTTATTACCGATATCGTATCGTTTACCTTCGAACTTATAACCATACATGGCATGTTTTTTTACCATAGCCCGCATGGCATCGGTAAGCTGAATTTCGTTATTGATACCCCGGGGTGTTTTTTCTAGGAATTCGAATATTTCGGGGGTGAAAATATATCGGCTTGCTATTGCCAGCTGCGATGGTGTTTCTTTTTGCGACGGTTTCTCAATAAAATCTTTTGCCAGTAAAACATTCTTTTCAAGCGGACTGCCATCAATAATGCCATATCGACTTACTTCAGTCAGTTTTACTTCTTCAAGAGCTACAACTGAACTACTATACTTTTGAAATACATCTATAAGCTGTCGGGTAATGGGTTTTCCTTTACCATCGATAACGGTATCGCCAAGCAAAACAGCAAAAGGTTCATTGCCTACATGATATCGGGCATATCGTATGGCATCACCAAGGCCGTTCATCTCTTTCTGCCATACAAAATGAATATTGGCAATACGGGTTATATTCCTGATTTCTTCGAGTTCTTTTAGCTTGTTTTTATCGGAAAGCATGTTTTCCAGTTCAAAACTTCTGTCGAAATGCTCTTCAATGGCCCGTTTCCCTTTACCGATAATCATCAGAATATCGGTAATGCCCGATTTTACTGCTTCTTCAACCACGTATTGGATGGTGGGTGTATCGACAATGGGGATCATTTCCTTAGGTTGCGATTTTGTGATGGGTAAGAATCGGGTTCCAAATCCTGCTGCCGGAATAACTGCTTTTTGTATCATGTAATTGTTATTTTTTATAACGAAAATCGTTAATTATTTACAAATACTATCATCTTAAAGACATTCCGCATTTGATGTGGAATCTATTAATAAAACTGGATTCCTGCTTGCGCAGGAATGTTATGGCTTTAATTTTAAAATGTAAATTATTTCCGATATTCATTTTTTCATTTGTGATTTACAATATCGGGCTTCAATATCTCGATACCTTTTTTCGACAAAACCTCTTTCAAATTAACGAACATTTTTTCATCGGTGTAAGAACCAATTATAGCACCGCCCGAACCTGTAAATTTTGCACTGGCTCCAACCGAACGGGCAGTTTCGACCATTTCGATATTTTCTTTGCTGATGGTAAGTATTGAATTGCGCAGATCGAAGTTGCGATTAATATGATTCGGCAAATCACACAATGTGCCCGATTCAAGGCATTCACGCACTTTTTCTGCCAGGCCAGCCCATTCCTTCATAGCATTTATTACATCGGGTTCTTTATAATTATAGCGTGCCCTAAGATCGTTGTGCACAACTTCCGATCCTGATGACTGGTCGGTTCGGAAAGCAATGTACATGGGGGGGAATCTTTTAGCTTCAATGGGAATATATTTTCCAAAACCCTGCTTGTCCATATATTTCTTATCGAAATCCATAAACACAGGAGTTTCGTATACTTGGGCAACGCGATCCTGCAAACCGGCCCCGATTTTAAGTTCTTCGGTTTCGACAGCAAGCACCAGATTAGCCAGCAGAGGTTTGGGAATAGCCACACCATAAAAGGACATTAAGGCTTTCATGCCAGCAGTAATAATAGCACTTGACCCGGCAAGGCCTAATCGGTGAGGTATGGTTGAATGGTAACGGATAGTGAAATTACGCTTATCGAGTTTGATATTGCATTCTTTGCAATAATCATAGAAAACTTTAACTGTGGCCTTCAACAGTCGCATTCCGCCATAATATCCGTGAAGACTTACGTCGTTTACGAGTTCCTCAATGCTGTTGAACTTTGTTAGGTCGAGCTTTTCGGGTTGTATCTCAAGTTCGGGCGTTTGAAACAATGTGATGCCGGCTGAAAAATTGCTAAACAGAAAGGCAATGGTTTTTCCGTAATAGCCATCCGACGGATTTCCGATCAAGGCGGCACGCGGATACGATTTGGTCAGAATGATCAAGGTTGTATGATTATTTTAGTTTAGGTCTGCAAGATAAAAAATCTTTTATGTAAAGGAAAGACCGTACCGCCGTGCTTTACAGCTATATATAAATTCTCTTGACCAACTATTATTATTAATAGATGAGCGTCTTATGAATTATGATCTTTATGTTTTATGCAGTCAATTATTAATTTTTTACTAATTAAAAGCTAGATAGATAAAATTATGGTTAATATATTCTCATTTGTTTTTCATAAGTGGTTTAATTGTCGAAACAATTAGTCAATACATAGTGTTTTAATGGTTTCGACATTATCTTCCACAATTATTTGATATACATACTGACCAGCAGGAATACTTAATCCTCCATCAAGAATTCCATTCCAGTGATAATAATGTTTTCCGGCCGACTGATATTCGTCAACTAAAGTTTTAATAATCTGTCCAAACATATTTACTACATACAATCTGACATGGCTATTTTTCTGGATTTCATATTCGATAATTGTTTCCTGATCGAACGGATTTGGATAACTTCGAAGTGAAACAAATGACAATGTATTATTCGTTATTTGATTTATAATAGGTTCTAACTGGTATACATACACTGCTCCTGAATTTACACCCAGTTCATCATTATACCGTGAGCCTACAATCATATATTCTTCGTATAAATCGACCTGGGTACCAAATTGATCAGCTGTATCTCCGTCAGCAGCGGTAATCTTCATCTCCTGGTACCATTCCGATTCATTCCATCGATACACATAACACGCTCCGGAATTGGGTGCGAGATCATCATCACTATTTGCGCCAATAGCTATACGTTCTTTAAAAATGGCGCAGTGACTTCCAAACTGATCACCTTCTTCGAGGTCGTCAGGATATAATCGATCAACTTCAATCCAGGTATCTCCATATTTTAAGTAGAGATAAGCCGATCCGGCATTTGGAAGCATCGCGTCATCGGAATAAGCACCCACAACAAGATTGTCTTCATAAAGTGCACAAAATTCATATCCAACAAATCCTGCACTATCGGCCGGCATGAGTTTGTCCAATTCCAGCCAGTTGTTGCCTTCTCTTTTAAAAATATACACGGCACCAGCATCTTGCCCCATTTCATTATCATCGTATCGTGAGGTAACTAATGCATAATCTCCTGCAATTTCTACATTTACTCCGAACCAGTCATTTGTATCACAATCATCTGGCACAAGTTTATCCTGTTCGATCCATGTATCCTCGATTCTTTTAAAAATGTAAGCTGATCCGGTACGGCTTCCGCAATCGTCAT
>CAYMQP010000192.1:0-3501 GCA_964392505.1 uncultured Bacteroidales bacterium | reverse complement strand
ATCCCATTAACATCCTCATCCTGGTTACTTACCCCAACAATAGCATAATCACCACTAATAGAAGCAGCAATACCAAAACGATCGTCTTCAAAAGCATCGTTTGCTGTTAAAATCGCCTGTTCCTCCCAGACCGATTCTTCATATTTATAAATATAGGCCGATCCCGATTTTTCACCGTCCTGATCGGTCCAGCATGCACTAATTATGGCATAATCTCCATCGATATCGACCGAATAACCGAAATAATTGGTATCAGCAATGCCACTTCCTGTAAGCTTTTGTAGTTCATTCCAATCATCTCCTTCATGTTGGAATATATAAGCCGCGCCTGCGTTGGAGCCATTCTCATTGTCGTTATAAGGTGCTCCAACAATAATAAATTCTCCTGAAATTGCACAACGATGCCCGAAATTGTCGCCAGCTGCACCATCAGAAGCTACCAGTTTGGTTTCAGTTTGAGCGGATAGATTTGTACCGACTAAGAATACAAGTACAGTCAGTATTATCATAAGTAAAGTACGGTTTGTTTTCATATGACTAAGTTTTAAAAAATTAATGATTATAATTTAAATTTTGACTTGGATATGATATATATAAGTTCTTAAGTAACAGGTAACTAGGGTTAGGATGTGATGTTTCATTCTTTTATTGGATTAAGTCTATTTACTATCAATTAATTCTGTTTATTTATTTGAATGCTTTGACTGCCTGAATTATTACTGACGACTAGTATGTAAGTACCTTCCGGGAATGATGGATCAATGGCAAGAATCTCCTCATTAAATCCTGCTGATCTGATTTCATTCGATAGAAAGGTTTGCATCAATCTGCCATGCAGATCAAAAAGCTGAAGAGTAATTGTCGCTTTTTTGGTTAGTTGGTATTCCATGATAACAAAATCCGATGTAGGATTCGGGTACACACTGATTGTATTCATATTAGTCTCACGAACAGCAAATGCATTAGGTTCCGATTCCTGAACATCATTTACATAAACAATTAATGCTTTATTAAGAGTTTTGGAATCATTATCTGTGGCTCTTACATAGATGGAGTATTCCTGTTGGGTTTCGTAATCAGGGGAGGTGTTAATAAATAGAGTATCATTACTCATCGAAAACAGGGAGTTGTCCGCATCGTTGATCCCGTCACCCTCTATGAATTCGAAATTATGACCCGTTGTCTGATCGGGATCTTCGGCAGAGAGTAAACCAACTATGGTGCCGGAAGGTACATTTTCATTTACAGAATCGGGGGTAAGCAGGATATCGGTTGGCCCGTCGATGATAAGGGCAAAGATATCCGTAGTAATTGTTAGTAAAGGAAAATCGGAATTGATCATGGTACAGTAATATTGACCCTCATCAGAAATATCCAGATCGGCAAGATTTAACACCGGAGAGTCGGAGTAGGATGTAATACTTGACCCGTCTTTCCACCATTGGTATTGATTATTTGTAGCGGAACACTCGAGAAGAGTCAGATTTGTAATGTCGATTTCCAGATCATTGCCTGTTATGTTGTTTATCTGGGTTGTATTAAGTACTATCGAACCCTGCGGATCATATATGAAGTTACCAATAGTCAATCCGGTCAGGGATTCCAGGTCATTGAAATTGAAGTAATTAGTGCCTATACTAAGTGAGGATAGATTTGGCAAGTCTCTTATTCCTTCCGGAATGCGTCCCTTCAGGCCATTGGAGCTAATATCAATTGTTTCCAACTCATTTAAACTGCATATTTCTTCGGGTATACTTCCTGTAAGTTCATTATATTGCAATAAAAGTTGTTGAAGGCTATCCAGATTACCTATCTCATCCGGAATATTGCCAGACAACTCGTTATTTCTAAGGCACAGGTTTTTCAGCTCACCCAGGTTGCCTATCTCTTCAGGTATATTGCCCTCAAGGTGATTGGTATGGAGAAAAAGATAATTCAGTTTGGTAAGGTTACCAATTTCTGAAGGAATGTGACCCGTAAACTGATTCGAATACAAAACCAATCCCTGCAAGTTAGTGAGATTGCCTATACCACTGGGAATACTTCCGATCAGATTATTATGAGCCAATACCAGATTAGTAAGTTTAGTAAGATTTCCAATATCAACAGGGATTGAATCGGTGAACTGATTGTAACTAAGTAATAGTTGTTCAAGATTAGTCAGGTCACAGATTTCCTCGGGAATAGAACCGGTCAGCTGATTATAGTCTAATTGCAAACGTTCCAGATTAACCAGATTTCCAATTTCAGCAGGTATGGGATTATCCAATTTGTTTACGGAAAGATTTAAAAACTTCAGATTCACCAGGTTACTGACTTCCACAGGTATGGAACCTTCCAATTCATTATCGTAAAGATATAAATACTCCAGATCGACCAGATTTCCAATACTAACTGTTATGGTTCCGGTCAGCTGATTACTTCCAAGTGATAAATAGGTTAGTCTGGCAAGATTTCCAATTGCTGTTGGTATCGTTCCTGAAATCTGGTTCCTCTGTAGATCTAAATATTTCAGATTGCTAAAATTTCCTAACGCATCCGGTAAGGTACCGGTAAGATTGTTATTAATAAGGCGAATTTGTTCCACAGTGTCATTATATACTGTGATGCCATACCAGGTAGAAACCGATTGCCCTGGTTGCAGCCAGTTGGTATTGTTTGTCCAGCCGGCACCGTTCGTGCTGTTGTAGAGTGCAACAAGGGCCAGTGAATCGGATTCGGGAACCTGCCCGTACGAAACGGATAGGTGTAGTCCTATAATTATGGTTATTAAAAATATTTTTTTCATTTCAGAGGTTTTACAACAATTAAGATTTTAGTTTTTATTGATTATCATATTTTGTTTATCAAGTGTCATGTCTGTATGTTATTTTACGCCATATTGCTTCGTCATTCTTCCTCGCAATGACGTCATTGCGAGTCACGCTATTTGCGTGACGAGGCGATCTGGATTTAACAATATTTGATTTGCCATGACATTAGTATAAATATTACTCTTTAATAATAGGGATACATTGTATGCCCAAATTATCAATGATCACCAACATGTAAATGCCTGTTGGAATATTGTCATCAAAAATAAGTTGTACCTGATGGGCACCTGGTTGCAGCTGTATATTTGAAATAAAGGATTGTACAAGATATCCCTGCAGATTGAATAAATCAACGGACATGGTTTCTGTCTTATCAGAAGAATATTCTAGAATTGCATGTTCCGATATAGGATTCGGAAATACGCTTACGGTATTTTGCTTCTTGTTTTGAAGCTTTATTGCGGTTGGGTCACCAAGAACCAGCGAAAAAGTATCAGTGGTGAGTGTTAAGTCAGGGAAATCGGAATTCGTCATGGTACAGTAATACTCTCCCTCATCATCATTGTTTAAGTCGACAAGGCTTAATACCGGAGAGTCGGAGTAGGATGTAATACTTGCCCCGTCTTTCCACCACTGGTATTGATTATTTGTAGCGGAACATTCGAAAAGAGTAAGGTCGGTAATATCC
>CAYMQP010000191.1:0-7691 GCA_964392505.1 uncultured Bacteroidales bacterium | reverse complement strand
AAGGTGCCCCATCTTCTTTAATAGCTTTCCAGTCCTTCGATTCCGATGTCAGTTTAAGCAACTCTTTTTTTGAATAACCCAGGATGCTTTCTGCAGCTGCATTTACCTCAATTATGTTACCTTTACTATTCTGATAAACGACACCCAGATCCATGGTGTCGAACAGATCTTTATATTTCTTCAGATCTTCCTGCATGGATCGATATATACAATTACCTTACCTGAAAACTTGTATTTCCTAATTTACAAATTCTTTAGCAGAAATATAGCACTTCCGTCATTAATTCAATGATTTTTTGTGGTTTAGAATATAAAAGATGTATGCTTGCAAATATACTTGTTCCTGATTTTAGTTCGAATTCGGAAACATTACTTCCTGTATTTGCCGCCAAGTAATCAGTTGTATATTGTTTTCATTCAATACCTGCTGAAATTCGTAGCTTGAAATAAAATCTACATCGCGTTGCCTCCATGAGGCTTCGTAATAATCGTGGTCCCGTGTCATGGCGCGTGTTTCTTCATTATCATAAGCCAGGTGAACAATCAGTTCATATATTCCGGGAGTTAGATTTTGTAAAATATTAGTATAATAAGAGTTCCATTCAGTTGGCTGAATTGTTGTTGGAATTTCGATAAGTCCATCAATAATCAGATAGTCTTTTAGTTCGGGGATGTTAATACTATCATTATCTTCCAGATAATTTTTAGGTATTAATACAGGAACCTGATAGTCAGAACCCAGCTTGAGATATTTTTTAAATATTTTTTGTGATCCAAAATGTGTATTCATATGACTGTCAAAATGAGTTGGTTTGATTCCAAACTCTAAAGCTTTGTTGATCTGAGTCCTCATTTCTTTATCAACCTCATTAGCACTGGCATGTTTTACTGCTTCTTTGGTAGTAGCATAAAAATAGCCCTGTTCATTAAGCAGGCTTGGTATTTCATTGGCTGATGAAATACCGCTCCATTTATAAGTATTCCATTCCGAGGTATATGTCAGGTGTAATCCGAAATCATATTCCGGATGATTTACAGCATATTTGGCGATTTCCGGGAACCAGGGACAGGGAACCATTATAGCTGTTGAAGTGATGAGCTTCTTTTCAAATGCGTCGAAAATCGCCTGATTAGTTGCATGTGAAACACCTGCATCATCGGCATGCACAATAAGTAATTTGGCATTGGGTGAATATCCCAGCTTTTCGGCCAATATATTTGACTGACTGTAAATACCCGATTGTAAAAGGATTAATATAGGTGTTATAAAAATTAACTTTATTGGGAATAGCGATGAAGCAATTCTGTGGTTTTGAATTTTGCATCTTATATACTAAATTTTATATTTGAGTATGACATTAAGTATAAAAATATAGGAAAAATGGGAAAAGTACTTGTATTATATCACAGTAAAGATGGAAATACAGCCAAAATGGCTCGATATGTTGAAGAAGGTGTAAAACAAATACCTGGTATCGAAGTTAGGTTGAAGTCGATCGATCAAGCCAAGGGGGAAGATCTCTTATGGAGTGACGGAATAGCTTTAGGATCGCCTACTTTTCTGGGTACTGTTGCGGCTGAAATGAAGAAGTTCTGGGAGGAGAATCTACCACTCTGGCAAAAACTCGATGGTAAAATTGGTTGTGCTTTCAGCTCGGAAGGAGGGTGGGGCGGAGGTGCTGAACTTACTTATCAGGCTCTGATGACCATAATGCTTAATTACGGTTTTCTGGTTTTTGGCATAACCGATTATTCCGGTCATCAGTTCACAGCGCATTATGGTGCTACACAAGCTGGAGAGCCTCGACAGGAGAAAGAAATCGAATCGTGCCGGAAACTGGGTAAGCGGTTAGCAGAATGGGTAACCGTATTCATCGATGGTAAGAAAGAACTACATCCATTAAAAGGGCATTACAAAAGAAATCCGTGGGATTAAAAATCCTGCAACAAATTATACCAAAATGTTGCAGGATTTCTAAATCTATGTCAATCACTAGCCTATTGTTTAATTGCTACTACCGATTTATCGTAATGAAAGCTATCCCCAATATTTTCTGAACATACAATCTGACTAATACTCTTTCTTTCAGCAGCCAGCTCTGCAAATTCTTTCATAGCGTATTCTCTCTGAAGTGCATGCATTGGATAAACCTGGTTGGGATTTAACTTATCAAGACTATACATAAAACCAGCAATAATGTACTCTTTTTTCCAACGTGAGGGACAACCTGTTACAGGCAGGAAGGCTATATCAATATTTTCGGTCTGATTTGCTACAAAATCCACTTCTTTCTTAAAAGGAATTTCATCTTCCTGTGCAAACCAGGAATGATCACCCGGATGATATATGGTAATTCCATCTGCTTCTACCAGAAAACCTTGTCCTGAATCGGTCGATTTAAATGTGATGACCTTTGTACCATCAACTATTTTTTGTTCATTATCATTAATATATTCATAATCCGGCCCATGGTAAGCAATATCCTTGCCGTCCCAGCTTTTGTCAGCTTGAAAACCGTATACATAGTGTATATTGTTTACTTTTTCAGCCCAGGTATGTATAATTGTATCGTAATGGTCCATATGGTTGTGCGTTACGAAGACAATTACATTTTTATCTTTAATTTCATCAGGGGAAATAGAACCATTTACCAGTGATGGATCTTTACTATGAGCTCTGCTCCAGTAATCGAAAATCATGAAATGGTTTTCAGTTTCTACAGCCCAGCCTGAGTGACCGCAATAAACTACTTTGGCTTGTTCGTTGTCAGTAGGCATTAGGGCTTTGGTTTTATTATCTGCAGTAAGTTTCAAACTTTGTTTTGGTGCTAAATCATTGGATACATAATGGTTTACCACATCGGTATAACCATATTTTATGGCATAATCGACCGGTAGTTTTCCCAAATGGTTATTAATATTTGGGTTGGCGCCTGCCAGTAATAATGCCTCAGTGGACTTTAAATCACCATTTATCGCAGCAATATGAAGAGGAGTGTTACCCATATTTGCTTCTTGTATGTTAATATCTGATGTATTTTTTATCAATAACCATGATGCATCAGCATTTCTGTTTATCACTGCATTATGCAGTGGAAGCTTTCCTTGTTCATCAACACTGTTGGCATCTGCTCCTCTGTCAAGTAAAATTTTAATGGATTTACCGTTACCATTTGTGGCAAGGTTATGTAGAATAGTATTTCCCTCCATAGCTGAATAATTGACTTCGGCGCCATTTTCAACCAATGCCCAGATTACTTCCGGATTTCCATTCCATGAAGCTGAAACAAGAGGGGTTTGATTATAATCATTGGCAGCATTTGGATTAGCGCCGGCATCAAGAAGCACAATTACCATTTCTGCCTGTTCATTCCTTGCAGCATAAAAGAGTGGGGTATTCCCCGAAGAACCCCTGACATTGACTGATATACCTTTTTCGATAAGGAGTTTTGCTATATTGGTATGGCCTCTCATTGCGGCATTATGAAGAGCTGCATTATCCCATTTATTTCGTAAATTAATATTAATACCCTTATCAATCAGATATTCTGCGATTTCATTATTTCCTTGCCATGCTGCAACAGTTAAGAGTGTCTCATCGTTTTGTAGTCGCAGGTTGATAAGGTTGGGATTTTCATTAATAATCTTGCTTATTTGCTCCAAATCGGCATCCCAGCTTAATTTTGTGAGATTTTTCGAAAGTGACATCTGATCTTTACTTTTCTGACAAGTTTGCGAATAGCTGTTAAATGAAAAGGAAAAAATAAAGATCATTATTGATAAACAGCTTGCAATACTGTAATACCGATTAAACAAACGATTATCAACCTGTGGTTTAAAATTTTTAATTTGATTCATTTTTTACCTCCATGATTTGGTTATACTTGATGACCAAATTATATAAGCTAAAATGCATTTGAGCGACGATATAATTCTAAAACAAGCCGAAATTCGTCAGGGTCATTTTTTATGGAAAGAAAAATATTGAAAATGTAAGTTAAATAACGTGCGATGACTCATTACGAAGCTTATTTTTACGCAGTTTTTATAAATTCTTTTGGTGATTTTTTAAACTGCTCACGAAAACAAGAATTAAAATGGGAATAATTACTAAATCCGGTTTCCTGCATCACTTCAGCTATATTTAATTGATTCTGCGCAAGTAACTGGGCAGCTCTTTTTAACCGGATTAACCGAATGAACTGGTTTCCTGAAAGATCGGTCAGGGCTTTGAGTTTTCTGTATAATTGTGTCCGGCTGACATTCATTTCAGAAGCTAAAAAATCAATATCGAGAGTATTTTCGGCAATATTTTCTTCTATTAACTTTATAATTTTTTCTAAAAATGTTTTATCGGCATCGGGTAAAATTATTTCGGTAGGTTCAACCTGAAATTTCTGAGAAAATTTACGAATAAGTTTCTTCCTTTGCTCTACCAAATTATTAATCCGTGTTTTTAGCAATTCTGCACTGAAAGGTTTTACTATATAATCATCAGCCCCTAATTTAAAACTCTTCAACATGCTATCCTGGTCGGTTTTTGCTGTAAGCATTAAAATAGGTATATGCGAAGTACAGGGATCGTTTTTAAGTTTTTCACATAATTGAAAACCATCTATACCCGGCATCATAATATCGCAGATGATAATATCAGGTATTTGCTTTATAGCCAGTTCAATCCCATCTTCTCCGTTTAGAGCATTAAATACCTTAAAATGAGTTTTAACAATATCTGTTATAAAATCCTGTAGGTCCCGATTATCTTCAACGATAAGCAGAGTTTTTTCATCGCACAATTTAGTGAAAGAACTTGGTGATGAACCGTTTGTATTTGATTCAACACCTGATTTAATCTTAGGAATCTGTTTATGGATCTCTGGTTTTTCAACATGAGTCTTATCCAAGAACGACTTCTCTTCTAGTTGCTTTACCGGTAACTGAAGTGTTATACGTGTACCAATATTGATACGGCTTTCAACATCAATTTTACCCTTCAGTAAACGTACTAACTCTCTAACCAGGGCAAGTCCTAAACCACTGCCCCCATTGGAATTATTAGCCTGGTAAAAAGGTTCGAAAATATATTTTAGATGTTCTTCAGGTATGCCTCTTCCGGTATCATCTACTTCAAGAATACAGGTATCAAGATTATCATTTTTAGAATAAAAAGTAACACGTACCTTATCCTTCGCATCACAGAATTTAATGGCATTAGATAGTAAATTACTTAGAATTTTGTCCAGTTTATCGAAGTCATATTCTGTAAACAATGAGTTTTTTTCCGAAACAAATACAAGTTCAATATTTTTTTGTTTGGCAAAGTCTTTAAAGGCCGAAACAATTCCGCCTATATACTTTACCATATCGTCCTTTATTAGAATTAACGCACTTCCTCCGTTATCGAGTTTGCGAATATCGAGAATCTGGTTTACAAGCAAGTGAAGTTTAGATGCGTTTCTGTATATAGTATGTAATTTCTCTTTCAGATCTTTTTTATTAAATTCTTCATTAGTAAGTTGTTCGGTCAAACCGGTTATAAGTGAAAGCGGTGTACGTAATTCATGTGAAATATTTGTAAAGAATTGCAATTTCATTTCATCTACTTCATGAACTTTTTCCGACATTAGTTCAATTTGTCTTTTTTGCTTGGTAAGTAAAATATTGTCTTTTCTTTTTTTCCGAAAACTTACATAGAGATAAATACCTAACAGACTTACAAGTAAAAAGCCCCCGAGGAAGAAATTACGAATGAGCACCTGACGTTCTATTTTTGCGTCGGCATGGGCTCTATCAACTTCCTTTTGCATTCTGAGATTCTCTAATTCGAACAGATTTTCGATGCGGGAAAGATTATCACTTTCATTTTGAAGTCTCAGACTGTCTTTTAATCGTGTCATCAGTGATTGATATTGGAAGGCTTTTTGGTATTGATTATTGTCGTAATAGAACTGACTCAGTTTTTGTGAGCTTGTTATTTGCTGCGTTATTAATCGTGAGGCTTCTGAATTTTGCATTGACAGTAAAAAGTATTGCTCTGCTTTTAGTTTATTATGTCTTTTCCAGTACCAGTCACCCAGTTTTAGAAAGGAAATTGCTCTGAGGTGGGAATCATCTGCCGAATTAGCTATATCGACACTCTGCTTATAAAAGTTAAATGCATCTTGGATATCGCCCTTACTACTATATATACTTCCAATCTTGATCGTTATATCATGTAAATAATTGTGATAACAATTTTCACATTTAACGAGCTTGTATCCTTCAAGCAATAATTCAAGGGCCTTGTTTGTATAGTCTTGGGTATAATATATTTCCCCCATTCCTATATAGATTCTTAGCATGGTAGATATAGCTTCAACAGTCCGGGCTTTTTCCATTGCGCTATTCAAATAATGTAAAGCCAAAGAATCGTTACCCATTTCCTTGTAAACCATGCCAATTTCAACTTGAGCATCGGCTATTCCCCAATTAATATTTTTACTTTTATACATTTCAAGAGTTCGCTGATAATACTGTAATGCTAATTTGTGATTATGCTGGATATCCCTTAAGTAGTCTCCAATCGACGAATAGGCAAAAAGAATTCCCTTAATGTTGTTGGACTCTTCAGCCAGCTCGAATACTCGTAAAACATACTCAATTGCTTTAGAATGATTTTCGAGCATATTATATAACTCGGCTATATTCAGATAATAGAATAATAAATCCTGTTCAACGGCCGAATTATCGATAAGACTATCTAATTTAATTACTAATTCCTCATAGACCTTTCTTTGCTCGTCACCAGATAATAATTTAATTCTTAACCAGTAACTATTAATAAGCCATCGCTCCATCTTTGCCTCCTGAAAAGCACGCTGACTTGCTGTAACATACTTTAGAGCTAATTCTCTCTGATTCGCATTCATTGCTAATTGAGCGAGATTGTAGTTACACCAAGCTACACGATCAGTAAGCTGATGTTCTTCTCCTATTGTCAGTGATTTTTTATATAAAAGTCTTGCGTTTGCTGTATCCTTAGTAACCCAAAAACCAAGTGCTCCTGCGTCATAGGCTTCGGAACACAATTGGGGATCATGGGTTTTTTCTGCAAGATTTAAAGCTACTTCACTATAATAATAAGTTAATTTCGGATTTGATGTTGAACTGTTCCAACATATCTGGCATACTATTTTTATGCTATCATCAACTGATGATACTTTAGATAATGCTGTTTTAAGGCTGTCGATATAATTATTTTCCTGGCCTGTAAGAATGCCATTATTAATTGTAAAAATTAACGATAATAAAAATTTTATATACTTGAATAAGTTATTCATTATAGTCGTATAAAGGTCTCTAAATAATCCGTTTTCAAGATACGAACTTTTAAGAAAGATTCTTTCGTCGAAATCGGTCAAAAATGAGCTGAAATGATTCCTCGGTATGTATTAAAAAGTACCAGGTATTAATACAAATCCGTAACTATATTCCTTTTCAAGCAATTTATACTTATCATGCGGATGTGCTCCCCAACTATTATCGCCTCCGACACCCATTTGGTGAAGATCGATACAAAGCTCAACTAGATTCTGGAATGGCACATCAATTGTATGTGTTACCCTTTCATTAAAATCATCTTCGAGATAATGATGGGTGTTTAATTCGAGTGGTTGGAGACCTCTGATCATTATACCAAGATTTGTTGTGTT
>CAYMQP010000190.1:0-7719 GCA_964392505.1 uncultured Bacteroidales bacterium | reverse complement strand
GTTCCAGCTTTATGTTCCCGAAGTTCTTGAAAGCTTTCAGAAACTGGCGAAAACCGGTTCCGTTGATTTTTTATCGGAAACCTATTCGCATTCGCTTGTTTCGTTTAAAAACGAGAGCGAATTTAAAATGCAGGTAGATCTTCATCGTGAAAAAATAGAAAAATTCTTTGGTATAACTCCAACAGTTTTTCGAAATACAGAATTAATATATTCCGACGAAATAGGGGCTAAAGTAGCCGATATGGGTTTTAAAGCCATGATAACAGAAGGAGCCAAGCACATTTTGGGTTGGAAAAGCCCGAATTATATTTATTATAACGCTCTCAATCCTAAATTAAAAGTGCTGCTTAAAAACTTCAAACTTAGTGACGATATTGCTTTCCGATTCTCCAATAAAGGATGGAGCGAATACCCATTGACAGCATCGAAATATGTTGGCTGGTTGAAGCAAATAGATACTAAAGAAGAAACCATTAATCTCTTTTTGGATTACGAAACTTTTGGTGAGCACCAGCCTGCTAATACCGGAATCCTTAAATTCTTAAAGGAGTTTCCTGCACAGGTTTTCAGGAAAACGAACTTTACATTCAATACCCCTTCCGAGATTGCAGATGCATTACAACCTGTTGCGGCAGTTCGGGTACCCTATGCTATTTCCTGGGCTGATGAAGAACGCGACCTTACTGCCTGGTTAGGTAACGATATGCAGGAAGATGCCTTTAACCGGTTATACTCTTTAACTGATAAAATCAATAAATGTGACGATAAGAAAATCCTAACCGATTGGAAATACCTTCAGGCCAGTGATCACTTCTACTATATGTCGACAAAAATGCAAAGCGATGGTGAAGTTCATTCTTATTTCAATCCATACGATTCACCATACGATGCCTATATTAATTACATGAATATCCTCAGTGATTTTATTATACGTCTGAATTCAGCTGTGCCTGAAAGCGACACTGAGAAGGAAATAGCTACGCTGGCATCAATTATTTATGATAAAAATATTCTAATTGAGAAATATGAAGAAGAAATCAGACGATTAAAAAAATCAGCAAAAAAAACAGTGCCACAAAAAACTGTTAAGAGCACAACAGAAAAGACATCAATAAAAGCTACAACTGCAAAAAAAACTCTACTGGCAAAAGAACAGGCATCAAAAACAACCAATAAGGTTGCTTCAACAAAAAAAGCATTACCAAAGATTAAAAAAGAAACTGCGACAAGTACCAAATCCAAGTCTGTAAAACCAACCACGAAAAAAGTCATAAAAAATAAAACTGTTAGCGAGAAGAGTAAATCAAAACTTAAATAGCAGGTATTAAACTAGATAAAGGAATGGCAGACAAAGTTCTTAGACCCGATTATCTTTTCGAGACAAGCTGGGAGGTATGCAATCAAATCGGAGGTATGCATACGGTTATCTCAACCAAAGCCTTATCGCTTGTTAATGAATACGAAAATAACTACATTACGATAGGACCCGATCTGGTTCACGATACCGGTGAAAATCCGGAATTTGTCCCCGACAGCCAACTCTATGCCGACTGGCAACAAAGTGCCGAACGATCAGGTCTGCGTTTAAAGGTTGGAAGATGGAAAGTACCTGGAAATCCTATTACAATTCTTGTCGATTTTTCGGATTTTCTTAGTGAAAAAGATGAAATCTTCAGCAAATTCTGGGAAGAGTATAAACTCGATTCACTTCCTGGACAATGGGATTATATTGAGCCTGCTCTTTTTGGATATGCTGTTGGTAAGGTTATTGAGAATTTTGTGTTTTATAATCTTTCAAAAAACGAGCTGATAGTAGCACAATTTCATGAATGGATGACGGCTTCGGGAATTTTGTATCTGAAAAAGGCCATACCCCAGGTAGCTACCGTATTTACAACACATGCAACTATTTTAGGACGAACGCTATCATCGAATTTCAAACCCCTATACGAAAAGCTCACGGAATATAATCCCGAAGAGGTTGCGCGGGAATTTCGAGTTGTATCCAAGCAATCGCTGGAGAAAATTTCAGCACACGAAGCTGATGTTTTCACGACAGTTAGTGACATTACAGCTCGTGAGTGTGAACAATTTCTGGGAAAGAAAATTGATCTGATACTTCCAAACGGATTTGAATCAAGCTATATACCCAAAGAACCTGAATTTTCAGAAAAACGCGCTATTGCCAGAAACAAAATGCTGCGTGTAGCCTCTTCGCTGTTAGGAATTCCCCTACCTGAGAATTCATTTATTCTGGCAACGAGTGGCCGGTATGAATTTAAAAATAAAGGTATCGATCTGTTTATCGATACCATTAATGCCCTAACCAATGATAAGCTTGATCGTCCGCTTATTGCTTTTCTTTTTTGTCCTTCGCATAATTATGGTGCAAGGAAAGATCTTCTGGAAGCTGTAGAATCGGGCAAAAATTTGAATGAAGGTTCCAAATTGCTCACCCATTATCTTCACGATGCCGAGATGGATCCGATTCTACACCGTATTCAACAGATCGACTTTACTAATGATAAATCGGATAAGGTAAAATTAATTTATGTGCCCTGTTATTTAAACGGTAGAGATGGCATATTCGATCTTTTATATTACGATCTGCTTATGGGTTGCGATCAAACCGTTTTTACTACATACTACGAACCCTGGGGATATACGCCACTCGAAAGTATTGCATTCGGTGTACCTACAATTACCACATCTTATGCAGGAATTGGTCAGTGGATAAAAGAGGAATGCAAAGAAAATTGTAAATCTGTTACTATAATCGACCGTAATAAAGTTAGCGACGAGCAGATAACATCCCATATCATTGAGTCTATTATGGAGTTATATAATACCCCTGATACAGACCTGAGAAAAACAAAGGAAGAGGCATTTCGGCTTTCGAAAACCGCTCTTTGGAGCGGGCTTATTTCGTACTATCAAAAAGCCTATTCTCTTGCCCTGGAACGAGTAAAATCTCGCGCCGATATTTTTGTTGAAATTGCCGAGAAACCAGCCGAACAGATACATGAACAGATTACACCTCTTACAAATCAGCCCCAGTGGAAAAGAATTATTGTGCGTTCAAAACTGCCCGAAGGACTTGAAAAACTAACATCAATTGCTGAAAATATCTGGTGGACCTGGGACGATACAGCGCAGGAATTATTTGAGACTATCGATCCTACGTTATGGAGGGCAAGTGATTATAATCCATCAATACTGTTTGAACAAGTACCCTATAAACGTTTAAAAACCTTAAGTAAGGATCAGAAATATATTAACAAGCTCAACGAAGTATATAATAGTTACCAATCCTATATGGGAGGGAAGAAAGACCTTATATCGCCAAAAATTGCTTACTTCAGCATGGAATTTGGTTTTCACGATTGTTTGAAACTGTATTCCGGAGGCCTGGGAATTTTAGCCGGCGATTATCTTAAGGAAGCAAGCGACGCCAAGATCAATATTGTAGGTATAGGTATACTTTACCGATATGGATACTTTACACAAATGCTTACCACGTTAGGTGAGCAACAGTCTGTTTATGATTACCAGCATTTCTCGAAAATACCCGTTTCGCCTGTCCGAAATGACGAAGGTGGGTTTCGTACAATACAAATCATGCTCCCCGGGCGCGTAATGCATGCTCGTATATGGAGACTTGATATTGGACGTATCGAAATGTATCTTTTGGATACCGATTTTGAAAAAAATATTCCAGAAGATCGAATTGTGTCGCACCAGCTTTATGGTGGTGACCGTGAAAACCGTTTGAAACAGGAACTCTTACTTGGCGTAGGCGGTATAAGAGCACTCGAAGAACTTGGTATAAAACCTGATCTATTCCATAATAATGAAGGTCATAGTGCCTTTAATGGACTTGAGCGTATTCGTTTATATATGCGCGATCTGCAATTCACTTTTGCTGAAGCAAAGGAGATTGTAAGAGCATCAACCTTGTTTACTACGCACACTCCCGTACCAGCCGGTCATGATCATTTCGATGAAGATTTGCTGCGAAAATATATGGGCCATTATCCTAATCGTCTACGAATCGGGTGGGAGCAGTTTATGGCTCTGGGCCGCGCCAATCCGAACGATTGGAAAGAAAAGTTCAATATGAGTTATCTGGCAGCCAACCTGGCCCAAGAAATAAATGGCGTTTCAATGCTTCACGGAGCTGTTACACGTGATATGTTTGCCGACTTATGGCAGGGGTTCCTTCCAGAAGAATTGCATATAGGCTATGTAACTAATGGAGTACATTGGCCAACCTGGACCTCAAAAGAATGGAAAACAGTTTATAACGAAATATTCGAAGGTAATTTTATTGATAACCAGACAAATCCTGATTTCTGGAAACGCATTTACGACCAGCCCGATAAGCGAATCTGGGATTTAAAACAGCAACTCAGAACTAAACTTATAAACGCTGTTAAGGAAAGATTTAAAGAAAACTGGATTAAACGGCATGAAGATCCAAAGCAAATTGTAGCTATCAACAATACGCTGTCTGATAAAGTGCTAACTGTTGTTTTTGCCCGCCGATTTGCTACTTACAAAAGAGCACATCTTTTATTCAATAATATTGACCGATTAACTAAGCTTGTAAATAATCCTGATATGCCTGTCCAGTTTATTTTCGCAGGCAAAGCTCATCCTGCCGATAAGGCCGGACAGGAATTAATTAAGATGATTATTAACTACTCGAAACAACCAGAGTTTCTTGGTAAAATTCTGTTTCTTCAAAATTATGGTATTGGTCTGGCAAAGCTTCTTGTATCGGGTGCCGATATATGGTTCAATACACCAACACGTCCTCTCGAAGCGTCGGGGACGAGCGGAGAAAAAGCTGTTATGAATGGAACACTGCATTTCAGCGTACTTGATGGATGGTGGGTTGAAGGGTATCAACCCGATGCAGGTTGGGCACTTACCAATGAACGTACATACGAAAACCAGTCGTTCCAAGATAACCTCGACGCAGAGATTATTTACAGTATTTTTGAAAATGAAATACTACCGGCTTTTTATACTCGAAATGGGGATGGCTACTCTCAGGAATGGATTCAATTTATTAAAAATACCATTACCGGAATATCATCTAAGTTTACTACCCGCCGGATGATAAACGACTATGTAAGGCAGTATTATACACGTCTCTATCAGCGTACGTTGCAAATGACGGAAAACGATTATGATATGGCTAAACGAATATCATCGTGGAAACGACGGATGATTCGAGCATGGGATAAAATTGAAGTACTTGATATTAAACTCTTTGAAAAAACTACCGAAACACTGGATACAGGTACAGAGTATGACGGCGAAGTTATTCTCGATTTAAATGAGATAAATCCGAAATATGTTGGTGTTGAGCTTATTATTACGGAAAATATGAAAGAATTAATTAATATATATCGTTTCAACCTGGTAAGTTCCAATTCGGGTAAAGCCGTATTTCAGACAAAAATACTTAACGACCGGCCAGGTACATTTAACTATGGAGTTCGAGTATTTCCTTTGCACGAATTTCTACCGCACCGGCAAGATTTCGGTTTACTTAAATGGATCTAAAATACAGATGTCAGGAGAATTTTTTAAAAATTTTCCTGTAATATCTTATATTCATAGCCTTCTATATTCAAAGGCTTAGTGAGTTTATATTCCTCTTCGGTGTCGATATCAAAAAATTCTCTACCGGAAAAGCGCTTATCCAACCGAAACTCAACTTTATTACTACTTAGGTTAGCTATAACAATAAAGGTTTCATCGTCGTTGCTTCGCTCAAAAATAAATACATTATCAGGCTCATTTGCCAGAATAATATCAAAAGAGCCTCCTGCAGAACCGTTCCAAAAAACTTCATTTTCTTTTTTCAACTCAATCAAAGTTGCATAGAACTGCTCCCACGGGCTTTCAATCCATTGCACTTCATCCTTTTCAAAAAACTGTAACCTTTTATTCAATCCTATCTCCTGCCCTGTGTACAACAGCGGCATGCCAGGTAAGGTAAAGGTAAGCATCGCATACACCTTAACTGCATCTCCCATACGTTCGAATTCTGTGCCATTCCATGAATTTTCATCGTGATTGGTAATAAAATTCATCCTATAGATATTAGGATCATATATTGAATCCATCCTTATGAAATAATCCTGCAAATCAACTACTGTTTTATTACTTCCGGCAATTTCATTCATAATATGATGTAATTCCCAGGCATAATTCATATCGAAAGCTTTTTCGACGAGGCAAAGGTTGGCCTCATCCTCGGCCAGCATAAAAACCGGTTTAATGGTATCAAGTGCAACCCGTATCTCATTCCAGAAATCGCATGGAACCATACCGGCAACATCGCAGCGGTAACCATCAATATTGGTTGCCTTAACCCAGTATTTCAAAGCGTTGAGCATTTCTTTTCTTAATTCCAGGTTATTGTAATTTAATTGTACAACATCGGTCCAATCGAAGGGTGATACCAGATTGCCAAGCGAATCGGTTTTATACCAGTCGGGGTGTTCGATTACCCAGGTATTGTCCCATGCTGTATGATTTGCAACCCAGTCGATAATAACATACATATTGAAAGCATGGGCTTCTTTTACAAGATCCTTAAAATCATCCAGTGTTCCAAATTCAGGATTTATATCAAAATAATCTTTTACCGAATAATAACTCCCAAGACTTCCTTTTCTGTTTTTTTCTCCAACAGGATTTATAGGCATTATCCAGAGTATATCGATCCCTAAATCTTTTAAACGGGGTATATGATCAATAAATTCCGAAAATGTTCCCTCTTTAGTATATTGCCGGATGTTTACTTCGTAAATAACTGCATTTTCTGTCCAGTCGGGATGTACAACTTCTGAATGAACAACATATTGCTTCTCTTCCGGCATTTTCGATCGGGGTACCGAACATGCAGCGATTAGAGAAAGGAGAAAAATGTATTTATATAAATTCGAAGAAATCTTATTCATATCAGTTATTTTTAGTCTGGAACAATTATGTCAAAACTCATCGGAGATAATTTCACATTCAGACTATCTTTATTTATGGTCATTCCAGAATTAAATACGGTCTTCATACTTCTATTTATAAAGATCTGATCAATGCAGCTAATTACCATTGTTTCGTTACTTTTATTAAATATGATTAGTGCAAAATCGTCAAAATAATATCGAATATAGACTAGTTCTTCTTTCGTAACAGATAGAAATCGCAGATCGCCGTATAGCAAAGCCATATTGTTTTTTCTCAGATGTGTTAAAGTAGTAACCGTTTGCTTAACCTTTTTTTCAGACTCGGAGAGATTATTGAATTTCATCCAGCGGCGGTTATCGGGATCGTTAGCTCCGGGCAATCCTATTTCATCGCCATAATAAATACATGGAATTCCTGGAATTGTCAGGTTAAACGCATGAAGCATCATGAGTTTACTATATCCCGATGAATCACCTACTCCTATTTTGCGTGTCCAGCCGGCATATTTCGAATTCTCTGTAAACAACAAATCGCCACCTGCCAAGGAAATAAATCTAGGTCGGTCCTGGTTACCGGTTATATATCCCATAAGATTATGATATCCGTAGTACCTCAGGCTCTGGTTTAATGAGTTTTTTAATCGTTCGAACGATTCGTTTGAACGTGCAAAAACAGCCACAGCATCATCGTACACATTGAAATCGAACTGGGCATCGAGCATTCCTGAATTAACAT
>CAYMQP010000189.1:0-7722 GCA_964392505.1 uncultured Bacteroidales bacterium | reverse complement strand
GATTTATTCAATCTGAATCCCCAATTCAATACCAACAGTGGCAAATGTATGCCTGGCACAATGAAATGAGATTTTTTCTGTGAATAATAACAAGTTCCTTTAATGCTCAGGTTGGGCATTTTAGCTCCATTTTCATTAGTATTTTGATAGGTAAGAGAGGAGCCTATTAGTTTTAGATTAAGTACAGACAGGTTTAATTTCCCGGTATATAACAAAAAGCCCGCCTTCACTAAAGTTTCGGCGGGCGATGCAGTCCGTAGGAGGACCGACTGTTCAGAAATGCTCCGGGGGAGCATTTTAAGGAGGGGCCAGCCCGCAGGGAAAGCTGTGTGCTGGCAGGGTTCGATTCCCCGGTATATTAAGATTAGCTTTTGTCCAAAGAAAAAAGCCACACAATATATAAATGTGGCTTTTTTAAAGCAGTCCGTAGGGGAATCGAACCCCTGTTACCAGGATGAAAACCTGGCGTCCTAACCCCTAGACGAACGGACCGTCGGATTACCTTTGGTTTTGGGTGTGCAAATGTAGATTTTTTTTTATTAATAACAAATACACGAAAACAACTATTTCGGCATTAATCCAACAGTTTATACCATCAAATAAGATAACTATCTGAAGACAGCAATATATGATTTTTTAAAAAGAATGATTGACTAATAACGGGTAACCAAATCCCATTGTTCCAGGGTATTAATTGTCATCTTAACTATTCTTCGTGTATCGGTTTTCGATAAAAAATATTTTCTGGACAGATTTTTAATAATCATGGTCATATCAATACGCCGATATAATAGTAATATAACATCGGCGTTAAAATCGTTAAAAACAAATTCCTCCTTTTTACCCGAATCAGTATAAGTGTACAAACATACTGTACCTCCTGAAACTCTTTTAATTTTTATATCATTGTTTATCCTGTAGGTTATATCTTCGGAACCGGCATTAACCGATAATCCGTTTCCAACCAGAAAAGTTAGTGCTAATAAGAATCGAAAGGCAATCTTTAATTTGTTTTCGGGTTTTAGGATCTTCATATCTTTATATTATAAATTTATTAAGTAACAAACCCGATATCATTTTGTTTGAACTAATCAAAAATTATTGCCAAACATCTATATGAATTTTTCAAGATGATAAAAGGAAAGGAATAAAAACGATCTCATGCGCATAATTCTCTATGCAGCGCTTAATGTAAACTACCCGTTATTAAAAAATCTCACACGGGTTTTAGCTTCGAATCACAATATCCCAAAGTTCCAGCGTGTTTATGGTCATCTTAACGCATCTGCGACTAACCTTTTTCGTTAAACTATACTTTTCTGCCATGCGTTCAATAATCTGATTCAAATCGAGCCTGCGGTAAACAAGCAGTAACACATCGGCATGAAACTCATTAAACGTGTATTCCACTTTTTTACCTTGCTCAGTAACAGTGTATACCGTTACTTTTCCGCTATAACTTTTAAGTTTGAATTCCGGATTAAAATGGACACCTCCTCCCCCGGAGCTTGCAAGTAAATCGCATGAGAAAAACGCCAGGATAATTATAAAGGATAGGGTGTATATTAACTTAACACCCTTTGAGGGTTTGAATAGAATCATCGTAGTTTTGTTTTAGGGTTTGAGGTTGCAAATTACAAACTTGATTTTAGCTATGCAACCTGAAAACGTATAATTTTTAATTATTCGTATCTGCCAGAATAAAAAAAGCAATAAATACTTCCTTATAAAATAAAAGTATCAAATTTTTAATTCCATGTAACTGCCAGCTGGGTGACCGTGTCGCCTTTTGCAATCGATTTTGGAAAATTAACCGATATATTATTAGCACCTGAAATTTCTAATGCTTTTTCAATCCATCCTCCAATCCGATATTCAATTACGATATCGCTTTCGGTCATATTCGAAATCTCGAGTACAACACTTTTATCGGTTTTATCCAACACTTCCATTTTACAAGGCTGATAATAGGTAGCGAATATTCTCGAAGCTCTTTGAATAATATACCCCGGAGAAGAAGCTTTTACAAAAATTTTATAAATACCGGTTAATGCTTTCTGAGCACTAAATTTACCTGCTTCCCATGCTCCTTTTTGGTAATCGCCCTGAAAAAACATTTCAATTGCTTTTCTGGTAGGTTCAATTCCTGCAATGGTAATAGGGTACCATTTCGAAGAATCGATGGCTCCGGTATATATTTCCCGCGATTTTTCCGATAACTTTCCAAGCCATTCATCATATCTTTCAGGATAATTACTTTTTACATAATCCCTGATAGCTATTAAAGCAGTCCCTTTTATTTCCATTTTCGAAATTCTAAATAATACAAAGTGAATACTTCATTTAAATTATGAAATAAGAAACATTGATACAAATGTCCTTTCAACTTTATAATTTCAGACCACTAAAATTACCCGAACTCATTAACAAGAGAACCGAATTCGTCCGTTCAATTTGTTTCAGATATTGTTCCAGATCATTCTTTTTGTTCACTACCTTGATACCAGCGTAGTTGAAGCAATCTGCTATATATTCAACTGTAAACAATTCAAGGTTTTTATTCAGTAATACACTTTCATCAAAATATACCACCGCCTCATCGGCTAAATTGAGCGTGCCCGAATACTGCGGAATAAAACTCCGGTTTAAGCTACTGTATGTATGCAGTTCAAGTACAGCATATAACTTGCGATCGGGATATTTTTCCTTTACAGCCTGTACCGTTGCACTTACTTTAGAGGGAGAATGGGCAAAATCCAGAAAGCTTATAAATGATGCCGTTTCCTCCAGCACCTGAAGTCGTTTTGATGTCCCGGGGAATGTAGCTATACCATTATAAAACTCAATATCAGTAACGCCTAAAATGTTGCATACTGCCTTTGCCCCGCTTATATTTTGCAAATTATGTTTGCCGAATACTTTTACCGGTATTTCCTTTGCCTTTGATGTAACCAGAAAAACCTGCTCATTATTTAATATGCTTGGATGCGCTTTATAGGGATGTAAATGCACATTATGCTGAATACGGCTTACTAATTTTATTAATTCAGCATCACCGTCAAAATAAACCAGATGTCCGTTTTCAGGAATTATTTTAATAAGTGTTTTAAACTGATCAATATACTTTTCATAAGTTGGAAAAACATTGATATGATCCCACGCAATACCGCTGATGAGTGAAACATGAGGCTTGTAATGAATGAATTTTGGTCTGGAATCAATGGGCGATGATAGATACTCATCACCTTCAAACACAGCAATCTTAGCCTTATCATTTAACGAAACCATGGTATCAAAACCTTCCAGATTCGATCCTACCATAAAATCGGCAACTATGTTATTCTGATGTAGCACATGAATTATCATGGCTGTTATGGTAGTTTTCCCATGACTTCCGGCAATCACTACCCGCTTTTTATTCCTTGTTTGTTCATACAAATATTCAGGGTATGAATAGATTTTTAATCCTAATTGTTTGGCTTTTATTAGTTCCGGATTATCGGGTCTGGCATGCATGCCTAAAATTACCGCATGGATATCTTTTGCTATCTTCGATTCGAACCAGCCAAAATCTCCGGGAAGTAAACCATGTGTTTCTAAACGGCTTTTTGAGGGCTCAAAAATTTCATCATCAGAACCAGTTATATAATATCCCTTTTTCTTGAGCGTTATGGCAAGATTATGCATAGCTGCACCACCAATAGCTATAAAATGTATTTTTTTCAATTCAACTTAAATGGTAAAGTAACAAAATTAAAGATTCCTTCAATCTCACAGAATAAAGTTATCAGCTGGCTTTTTATTCCATATTTTCAGTTGTTCATGAAATAATTGTTAATTTGACTATAACTTTATTATTTTGTATATTTTTCAACCAAACCATTAAGGAATGGTAGGAGATATCATTGAACCTTTATCAGTCGATTGTGTTATATTCGGGTTTGAAGATGCTTTGTTAAAAGTACTTCTTTACAAACGTGCTATCGAACCCTGTTTTGGAATGTGGGCACTACCGGGAGGATTTATCCGGTACGATGAAAATATCGACGAGGCATCGGCTCGTATATTGAAGGAAAGAACGGGAGTAAAGGGAGTTTTTATGGAACAGCTGGGAGCATTTGGTGAAGTGGACCGATTCCCGCTTCGACGAGTTATTACAGTAGTATATTACGCTTTGGTTAAACCGGGACAATATCAGATTAATCCGGGGCCCGATGCCAGCGATGCAAGCTGGTTTGAAGTTAATTCACTGCCTCAAACACCATTCGATCATCCTAAAATAATTGAACGATCACTAACACGCTTACGGCGAGAGATAAAATATAAACCGATCGGATTCAACCTGCTCCCCGATAAATTCCCCTTACTCGCCTTGCAGGAACTTTATGAAGCTATTTATGGTATTTCATTCGATAAACCTAATTTCCGTCGAAAAATCATGAAAATGAACCTTTTAATTCCTCTCGATGAAAAACAGACCGGAGTCGCTCACCGTTCTGCCCGATTATATAAATTCGACAAAAACCGTTACGACAGCCTTACAGAAAAAGGATTCATTTTTGAAATGTAGACAGAACAATTTGGCATGAAGTTATATAAAATTGAAACCGGTAATTTCAAGCTCGATGGTGGTGCCATGTTTGGAGTGATTCCTAAAAGTATCTGGAATAAGGTATACCCCGCCGATGAAAATAATTTATGTAATTTCTCGATGCGTTGTTTGCTGGTTGAAACCGAGGATCGCAAAATATTGATCGATACAGGAATTGGAAGTAAACAGTCAGAAAAATTTTTTAGTTATTATTACCTCAATGGCGACGATTCGCTTGAAAGTTCTCTCCGATCGTTGCATATCGAACCGGAAGAAATAACCGATGTGCTTCTTACCCACCTGCATTTCGATCATTGTGGAGGAGCTGTTAAACAAGATAGCAACGGTAAATATCTTCTCACATTCAACAATGCAATATATTGGGTAAGTCAGCAACAATGGCAATGGGCAATGATGCCGAATCAAAGAGAAAAAGCTTCGTTTCTAAAGGAAAACTTTGAACCCATCGAGAAGGAAGGAAAATTACGCTTTATCTTTAAAGAAGGTCCCTTTGCCCGGAATATTAATATTCGTTTGTATAACGGACATACTCAAGGTTTAATAGTACCTTTCATTCAATTTAATTCTTATACCCTGGTATACATCACCGATCTTATTCCTACTACTGCACATATACCCGCTTCGTGGGTTTGTGGCTTTGACATTCAACCTCTTATTTCGATGGAAGAGCGTAATAAATTCTTAACCGAAGCACTTAGTAATAATTATATTCTTGTATTCGAGCACGATATTAATATTGAATGTTGTACACTAAAAATGACGGAAAAAGGAATCAGAATGGATAAAAGTTACACCTTCGAAGAAATTGTTAACAAATAGAATAATTCATTGCAGTGGTATTTCTATCTGAAATGTAACATTTCCCTCCAGAAAGGTTCAAAGAATACTATAAATAATACACTGGAAATGACAATATCCGGGAGAATTGTGAAACGTAAATCACCATAAACGGGTTTTTTACTAGATAAAAAAAAGAATATTCTCAGAAAAAGCTGAATAAGGAAAAACATAAATATTCGTATACTGAGAGGATTATAATTTAACGCATCGTTAAACCGGAGTCGGACAATCGAAGAGAAACCTCGCGATAATCCTGTGCTAAGTGAATAATCTACAGAAAAGGTTTCATGGGCAGAATGAAAAATATAGTTTTCCTTTTCAGGTGAAAAAACTGCTGAATATAAAAATATGAGGAATATGAATCCTGCTAGGATGGCATTAATTGATAGGTAAGGATGTAATAGAATAGTATTCCTAAGACGATTCACTTTATTCGTTATCGACTGTATCTTTAAGTTCATCGACAAATCCGCGTAGCGCTTTTCCTGTGGCCCTTCCTAATTTCTTGGCCTTTTCCTCATCTGATAATTTTTCGAATGCTCCTTCTATCTCGTCGCCTGCATCTTCCAAATCACGTTCCAACTGATCGAGGACATCTTCAAGATCTTCAAGATCTTCATCAAACTCTTCATCAAATTCTTCTTTAAAACCTTCTTCAAATGCATTTTCAAATGAATTTTCAATTTCATCGGAATGTTGATCTTCCAGCTTTTCAAGTTTAAGCTTCAAACCCTCAAAAATATCTTCTGATTTTGCAGCTGAATGAGTTAGACGAATTAATGCAAAACTGGTCCCCATAATGGAAATTATCATTGCTGCTAAAATCAAGCCGGTTGGGGCATTTGCCTGTTTTGCCTGTGAATACCCAACGGCACTTAAGGTAATTCCTAAAATTCCCATTATTAAAGCCAGTGTAAAGGTGCACCCCAATATTCCAAAGGGTACCGAGAGAATGCCCAATACAAGTCCTGTAATTCCCAAACCTAAACCAGCTGATGGATTCTTTACATCGTTCATAATTAAAATAGATTAATTAAAATCATTCTGTAGATAATTCAAAATTAGCACTTTCTGCTATGAAAATAGTCTGGAACATATAGAAATCTTCTTAATTCCAGCATTATTAATCACGAATACTTATAATATGACGTTTAAAGTACGGTTTTTAATACAACTCCTTACAAATAAAGTTATCTTTTTATATTATCAAGTAGTAATTTTAAAGAAAAAAGGGAAACAACGTGCTTGCTCCCCTTTTCTCATTCCCTTGATTATATCAGTTGTAAGTGACTATCCACATTTTGAAGATCCGCAATTAGTACACAGTAGACAACCCTCCTGGTAAACAATATTTTCTGATCCGCACTCTTGACATTTTGCCCCCTTTTTGACTTTGGTACCATTGGGTATGTATCGTTTCAGAGCACGTTCGACTCCATTCTTCCAGGTGTTAATATTATCACTGTCGAGCCGTAACGAAGAGACCAGACGAACAATAAAAGGGATAGGCATTCCATGTCGTAATACACTGGAAATTAATTTAGCATAATTCCAAAATTCCTTATCGAACATGTGTGAGAGGCCTCCCAGGGTATTTTTGTATCCGTATTTATCGGTATACTGAAAATCGTAACGCGAAATGCCATTCTCATCGCGGTTTTTAATTATTTTGCCTTTTGTTATTGATTTTGGAATAGGAAACATTTCTTCATCGGCCAGTCCGGTAAAAATTTCATATGGCCGGTTATCTTTCAAACCCACAAAGGCAATCCACTTTTCATCATTATTGTTAAACCTAATTATCTCGGCATCGAGCACTTTGGGCCGTTTATAGGATTGTTCGTCAATAGGTTGCGAAATATTTTCTCCATTCTTTTCCTTGCTGACCAAAACGCCCGAACGCGACCCTTCCCGGTATACTGTCACTCCTTTGCAACCACTTTCCCAGGCAGTAATATAGAGTTTGGCAACCAATTCCTCCGAAGCATCCTTAGGCAAATTAATCGTAACGCTTATTGAATGATCGACCCATTGCTGAACAGCTCCCTGCATTTTCACTTTGCTCAGCCAGTCAACATCGTTCGATGTGGCTTTATAATAGGGCGATTTTTCAACAATTGCATTCAGTTCATCATCGTTGTAATTTTGAATCTTTTCCGGATTATAACCATTGGTTTCGAGCCAAGTAACAAACTGATGATGAAATACATTATACTCTTCCCAAGCGTCACCAATTTCATCGACAAATGCAATCTGGGCACTTGAATCGT
>CAYMQP010000188.1:0-7730 GCA_964392505.1 uncultured Bacteroidales bacterium | reverse complement strand
ATACAAGAGTAAGACTGGTATCGAAACCGAGATATACCGGGTAAAAATAGCCAAAGGTGCCAGTAAACTTAAAAATAACTAATGATTGACTATGGCTGGTTTTAGTCCGAAAGATCATCCACATCGACGATATAATCCACTAACCGGCGAATGGATTCTGGTTTCTCCACACCGTGCAAAACGTCCCTGGCAGGGACAGGTTGAAGAGGAAGAAAAAATCAGTTTACCTGAGTACGATCCTTCATGCTACTTATGCCCGGGAAATAAAAGAGCTGGCGGATCTCAAAACCCGGTATACACCGATACTTTTATTTTTACAAACGATTTCAGCAGCTTACTATCCGACATACCTGAAGGAAAAATAAACGAACACAATATGTTCGTTGCTGAATCGGAAAAAGGTATTTGCAAGGTAATCTGTTTCTCACCAAAGCATAATCTGGCAATTCCTCTTATGGAGATAAACGATATCCGTAAGGTAGTTGAACTATGGATCAGCGAGTATATCGAATTGGGTGAAAAAAAAATTATTAACCATGTTCAGATATTTGAAAACAAAGGGAGCATCATGGGTTGCAGTAATCCTCATCCACATTGTCAGATATGGGCACAAAGCAGTATTCCGGTCGAAGTAGCAAAAGAACAAAAACACCTTTCAGCTTATTATAGAGAATACAAAAGAACCTTGCTTACTGATTATCTTAATGCCGAACTCAAGAAAAAGGTACGAATTGTATGTACCAATATCAGTTTTGTTGCCCTAGTACCTTATTGGGCTGTTTGGCCATTTGAAATCATTATTATTAGCAGAAGAAGTATGAGTAATCTGACCGAAATGGTTGAAGATGAAAAATATCATCTTGCCGATATATATAAACAACTCACAGTACGCTACGATAATTTATTTCAAACATCTTTTCCCTATTCTATGGGATTCCATCAGGCTCCTACTGATGGCAAATCCCATCCCGAATGGCATTTGCATATGCACTTTTATCCCCCTTTGTTACGATCAGCAACGGTTAAAAAATTTATGGTGGGCTACGAAATGCTGGCAAATCCACAGCGTGATTTTACGGCTGAGCAAAGTGCTTTACAATTAAAGGAACAATCTGATAAACATTATACAACTAACATTTAAATATTAATAATATGGGCCAGTTTCAACTACTCGATTTCATTATTTTCGGCATATATGCTGCAATAATTGTCTCATTAGGACTATGGGTTTCCAGGACAAAAAAGGGAACAGAAAAAACCACTGAAGATTATTTCCTTGCAGGAAAGTCGTTACCATGGTGGATTATTGGAGCTTCATTAATTGCGGCCAATATTTCTGCTGAACAAATTATTGGGATGTCGGGTTCAGGCTTTGTCGTGGGATTAGCTATTGCGTCGTACGAATGGATGGCTGCAATAACACTTATACTTGTGGCCAAGTACTTTCTGCCGGTATTCATTCAGCAAGGATTATACACTATTCCTGAATTCATTGAAAAACGTTTTAACACCAATCTGAAAACAATTCTTGCCGTTTTCTGGATCGCACTATTCATTTTTGTAAACCTTACTTCGGTCCTTTTTTTAGGAGCCAAAGCACTCGATACAATTATAGGTGGGGGTTCGGGCGATTATCTTATATGGTTTGTTTTAGGACTAGCACTATTTGCAGCGGCTTATTCACTCTGGGGAGGACTTTCAGCAGTTGCCTGGACCGATATTATCCAGGTTTCACTTCTGGTTATTGGGGGTATTATAACCACTGTAATTGCTCTTAATCATGTAACGCCGGAAGGAGGAATTAGCAAAGGTTTATCTCATATCTATAATGCCGCAGGCGATAAATTTCATATGATCCTCAAAAAAGATGATCCGCAATTTACAAATTTACCGGGAATAGCAGTACTGATTGGCGGAATGTGGATTGCAAATTTATATTACTGGGGATTTAACCAATATATCATTCAAAGGGCTTTAGCTGCCAAATCGTTACGCGAGGCACAACGAGGTCTTGCTTTCGCTGGTTTCCTTAAACTTATCATCCCGCTTATTGTGGTTATTCCCGGAATAGTAGCTTTTGTTATGTTTAATGAAAATATTCAAGGTGCAGAAAATGTATTTTCACTGGCGCAAGATGCAAATAACGATCATGCCTATCCATGGCTGATCGGCCAGTTTGTACCCATAGGACTTAAAGGTCTTGTTGTTGCAGCGCTGGCTGCGGCAATAGTTTCATCACTGGCCTCGATGCTCAATTCTACGGCTACCATCTTTACAATGGATATTTATAAACCATACATCGCTAAAAATGCTTCAAACAAACAATTAGTAAATACCGGGAGAATAACAGTTTTTATTGCTTTAGCTATCGCGGTTTCGCTTGCACCAACTATGAAATCCTTCCCCCAGATGTTTCAATATATACAAGAGTACACAGGTGTTGTAAGTCCGGGTATCCTGGCAGTATTTCTGATGGGGCTTTTCTGGAAAAAGACCAGCACTAAAGGAGCTATTGTAGGTGTTCTGGCATCGATTCCCGTTGCGTTATTATTGAAATTTTTACCTATCGATATGCCTTTCCTCGACCAAATGTTTTATACCTGTATAATTACTATTACTGTAATTATGGGAGTAAGTCTTACATCGGGCGAGGGTGATGATAATCCAAAAGCCCTGCCACTTCTGAAGGAAACATTTACAACCGGCAGGGCATTTAATATTAGTGCTTATGTAATACTTATAATACTTGCTGTATTGTATACCGTATTCTGGTAAATTCTGTATACATTTTAATAATAATGAGACTGACCATTTCAGACAGTTTCATTTTTTAAAAAACAGTTCAGAAAATCTAATTGTAAAGTATTTCACTCGGCTTTTAATGCATTGGCCGGATCGCTTCGTGCAGCTGCATAACACTGATACAATACAACTGTTAATGCTAAAGCCAGAACAATACCTGAAGCATAGAGGAAATATTTTGGCGATAATGAAATCCTTGAATAGAAATCCTTAAGCCAGAATTGCGAAAACAGGTAAGCTACAATCCAAGCAGCTGCCGATGCATATAAGATTAAAATAACTGTTTCTTTTATCAATAACATCATTATCTGCAAGTAGGTTGCCCCCACTGATTTACGAATTCCAATTTCCTGAATTCGCTGATTGGTTGTAAACAAAATTAATCCAAATAAACCCAGGAGTGCTACAAATACCGAAAGCAAAGCAAATAGAATGAGAACATGACTTGTGCGTATTACCGAACGATAGTTCTGATCGAAATCCTTTTCAAGAAAGAAATATAAAAAGGGATATTCAGAAGTATACTTCTTCCATGTTTCTTCGAGATATTTTATGGACTTATCAACACCTTTACTACTTAATCGTACATTTAAATATCCTTCCCAGTTTCCCGGCATCAAAGATATTACTAATGGTTCAATAGGTTTATCGACCGACTCAAAATGAAAGTCTTTTACTATACCAATAATTTTAAGTTTATTGCCCGTTTTTTTTATGGCTGGTGCTTCAAGATACGAACCAATCACTTTTTCCAAACGTATTTCACGGGCAGCGGCTTCGTTAATAACGCATGCCACGGTATCTGATTTTATAGAAGGTGAAAAAAACCTTCCATCTTCAAGTGTGAGGGTGAAAGCCTCGAGAAAATCATAGTTGACAAAAATCTGATTCATAAACACATTTTTCCTTCCCGAATCGCTTTCAACCACATACGATGATGCCAGAAAATCTCTTCCCGGAATGGAGTTTGAATTTGTAACCGATTCGATGTTTGGATATTTAAGTATTTCCGATTTAAAATCATCAATACGGTCTCTCAACGCATCCGATCGGCGAATAACCAATATCCTCTCCTCCTCAAAACCCAATTCTTTATTTAGCATATATTCTACCTGAGCAATAACTACAATAGTCATTATGATAATCAGGATTGAAATAAAGAACTGAATTACAACAAAAACAGCTCTGACATTCCGGCTTCTGATTCCCTTTTTCAGTATACCATGCAATACTTTTACCGGTTCGTATGATGAAATAAAAAAAGCAGGATAACTCCCGGCCAGAAGACCTAGTAATAATGTCATCAAAACAATGACAGTTATGGCAGGAAAATTTTTTAATACAGTAAAATTCAAATTGAGCGATAAATATCTATTAAAATAAGGCATGGTAATTTCGGCAATTAAGAAAGCAAGTATTAGTGCAAGGAAGCTAAATAAAACCGATTCGGTGAGAAACTGGAATATGAGAATTCGCCTTTCGCTACCTACAATTTTTCGCAATACAACTTCCCTAGCCCTATTTGATGAATTCGCCGTTGAAAGATTTATAAAATTCATACAGGCAATAAAAACAATTAGTAAGGCAATTATGGCGAAAGCATAAATATAAAGACCATTGCCATTCGCCTCAAACTCCACATTCAGGTTGGAATAAAGATGAATTCTTCTTATGGGCTGCAATATATAATGTACTTCGTTCGATCCATCCAGAAAATCCTCAATCGATATATTCAGATATTTTTTAACTTCAGGTAGAACATACTTGGCAACCAATGTATCTATATCATGTTCCAGTGAAGATGCGTTGGTTCCTGGCACAGTTTTAATATAGGTATATACATTATGACTTACCCATAGTGGTTTTAAATACTTATTAAGAGTGATTAAAGATCCAATCATGTCGAAATGAAAGTGCGAATTGGATTGTACATCGTCCATTAATCCTGTAACGGTAAAGGGTTCTTGGAAAGTCTCAATTTTCATTTTTTCCCCCACCACATCGTAATGTCCAAAATACCTATAAGCTGTCGAACGTGTAAGAACCAAGCTTCTAGGTGTAATCAGAACACTATCGGGATTACCTTCTATAAGATTAAATGAAAAGAAGCTGAAGAAATTCGAATCGGCAAAAAGAAAGTTATCTTCATTATATCGAATGTCGTCATATGAAACAAGCCAGGCATCAAATTTTGCCACTCTGACAACGGATTCAATTTCAGGATATTCCTCTTTTAATGTTTTGGCCATGGGCGCCGAGGTAACGGCTATTTCAAGAGGTTGGCCTCTTAATGATCCGATTACACCTACACGATAAATACGATTTGCATCTTGGTGGAATTTATCATAGCTGGTCTCGTGAATGACGTAAATTGAAATCATAATAGCACATGCCATACCTACTGCTAGGCCCAGAATATTTATGAAAGTGTATACCTTATGAGTAGCTAAACTGCGAAGCGTTATTATGAAGAAATTTCTTATCATACACCCGTATTAAGGAGAAGAATTTACAATTATTGAACCGTAACATTTAAATCTCATAAAATCAACTACTTGATTAGATATATAATTTATAAAAATGTGCGATAGTGGACAATTGTATGCACGAAGACGTATAATACAATCTATTCCAAATCACTTGGAATTTAATGAAGATTGTTTAATTATTAAGCGGAGAATAAAATAAAAAAAATTATCATCGACTGCACTAAATTCACTTTCTATTTTATCATCAGCAACTTTTGCCATCTCAATAATTCCCAATCCGGCTCCACCTTTATCCGAAAATTTACCATCGGTAATAGTAACTTTATACAATTCTTTAATTTCGTCGGGATTCATGTTTTTCAACATATTAATTTTTTCTTCCAGAACCGGCATATCAGAATTATTAATGATGTTAGCTGTTTCAATGATATAGTTACCTTTCTGATAGCAAATCATTATTTCGGGGGGATATTTCTTCAGCAGATTTGTTGCAGTAATGCTGTTATTGTAACGGACGATGTTCTCCAATGATTCAATCATAAGGGTAAGCAATCTTTTATAAAGACCGAAACGTTCAAAATGGCCCTTCATTTTATCCTTCAGGGAAGCAATTAGATCACCAATAATATCATAGCTAAGCTCGCCCTTATAATAAAGTATAATATCGTTACAGGATTTATTAAGCATACCTGATGAATTGGCTTCGGGTGTACAACTAATATACGCCTGCTTCACCATATTGTTTCCTGCTTCTCCCCTTTTTCATACCCCTCATCAATGAGTAACTTACTCTGCTGATATGCCTTTACGGCAAGCCTGTCACAACGTTCGTTTTCGGGGATGTTTGCGTGCCCCTTGATCCAGTGGAACTTTACCTTATGTATACGATAAACTGTCAGAAACCGTTGCCACAAGTCGATATTTTTCTTCTTTTTAAAGTTTTTCTTTTCCCACTCATTGAGCCAGCCTTTTTCAACCGCATCGCAAACATAGCGCGAATCGGTATAGATATTTATGTTACTCCTCTCAATTTTTATAGCCTCCAATGCAACAATAACTGCCAGTAATTCCATACGATTATTAGTGGTTAATCTGTATCCCTGAGATATTTCTTTATAATGATTCGTCGATTTAAGAATTATACCATACCCTCCGGGACCTGGATTCCCACTCGCAGCTCCATCGGTATAAATTGTAATCTCAGGCACCAGTAGGAATTTTTATACCTGTATTTGAAAGAAAAAGCCGAATAGCAATAGCAAGTAAAATAATCCCAAATGCTTTTTTAAGAATCTGAATACCCGATTCACCGAGGATTTTTTTAAAAAAATCGGTTGCTCTCAAAACAAAGTAAACAAATATAATATTAAGAGTCAGGGCAATAAGTATTTCCCAGATATTATATTCTGTTTTAAGCGAAATAAGGGTAGTCATGGAGCCGGCTCCGGCAATAAGTGGGAATGCAACTGGCACTATGGCCGTTCCCTTAGTTTTTTCATAATGAAATATTTCAATACCCAGTACCAGTTCCCAGGCAATAAAAAACAGAATCAGAGCCCCGGCAATGGCAAATGATGACAGATCGACACCAAATAGATTTAGTAATGGCTCTCCCAGAAAAAGAAAAAGTAACATTAACGCAAATGCCACTAAAGTAGTACGCAAAGGTGAAATATCACCTACTTTCTGTTTCAGACTGATTATAATTGGAATTGAACCGGTAATATCAATTACGGCAAATAGTACCATAAATACCGTAATAATATTGAGAATATTGAGTTGCATCCGGATATATAATTCAGTTAACAATTTTTAATTCATCAATAAGATGTTTTGCCCCGGCGTACTTTTCTATAATAAATAATACATACCTAATATCGACACAAATACAACGCTGCAAATCCGGTTCGTAAGCAATATCACCACTCATGGCTTCCCAGTTACCATCGAAGGCTAATCCGATCAATTCACCGTTTGCATTTAATACTGGACTACCTGAATTACCCCCTGTAATATCGTTATTCGTGATAAAGCATACAAGCATTTTACCGTTACTACCATATACGCCGTAATCTTTCTCTTTATACAATTCCTTCAAACGTTCGGGAACAATAAATTCGAAATTTGCGGTATCTTCCTTCTCCATAACACCTTTTAATACAGTATATTCATCGTAATGAACCGCATCGCGTGGAGAATAATTTTCAACCGTTCCATATGTCATACGCATGGTGAAATTAGCATCGGGATAACGGAACTTATCCGGTAACATTTCCATCCTCCCTTGAATATATAAACGTTCCAGTTTATCAAGTTTTGTATCAAATGCATCCAGTTCACTGTATTCTTCATAATATTTCCTGAATATACTCCGCATAACCTGAAACCCTTTGTCTCTTTCCAGAACACTGGCCGATGGTTTTTCAAGAAATTCCAATT
>CAYMQP010000187.1:0-7750 GCA_964392505.1 uncultured Bacteroidales bacterium | reverse complement strand
GGGCTGCTCCTTTTGTTATACGCCCTATCTCCTCCGGAGGCCGGGATGACGGAAGTATAGGAATGGCTTCGTTCAAGTCATTTTCCATTAGGTCGAAAACACTTCTAAGTGAAGATCGTCCCATTGTATACTCCGATGCACCAAGGACATGATCTATAAGAGGTACTTCACCGAAAATCTGAACCAGGTAAAAATACGCAAATGCCCTCAGGAACTTAACTTCGGAAAGACGGAGTTCAATAAATTCTTCAGTGGCTGTTGTATCTTGTTCCGGTATTCCTGGTAAATTCTCCAAAGCTATATTGGCAAAAAAGATCAACTTATATAAAATACCATAAGCATGAGGTAAAGGAGAGCCTATCGACGGAGTAAATGTGAAGTTGTCAATATCTTGCCAATCGGCAACGTCTTGTGGTGTTGCTCCTCCTGCTTCGGCATCATCGGAAGCTACACTTCCCAGATCGGCTAAAATCCACTGATCCCAGACCTGCATATAGTTCAACATTCCGTATACAGCAGTTACAGCCTGTTCAGCATCATCCCTTGTGGCATAAAAAGATTCGCTATTGATGATCCCTTTCGGAGATACATTCAAGAAATCCTCTCCACAACTTATAAAGCAGAAAAGTAGTATGAAAAGGAAACCTGTTTTTAGTAGTATATTTTTCATTGATTGTAATTTTTACGCATTAAAATTCAAGGTTAATTCCAAACGTATACATTCTACTTTGCGGATACCCGGCAACATCAATTCCTGACCGTGTTGGATCGAAGGGATAGTCGGAATTGGCGACTTCCGGGTCATATCCCGTGTATTTGGTGAATATTAAAAGGTTCTTCCCGATAAAATAGATTCTGAACTTACCTATGCCAGCTTTACTGGTCCAGGCATTGGGCAATGTATATCCCAATGTTAAATTCCTTAACCGGAGATAGGATCCGTCTTCAATATATAAAGAGGACGGATTATTCCAGTTTGCAGCTCTTACATCGGGCAGATCTGAATCCAGATTTCCCGGATCGATGATTTCTCCATTATATTCAATAGGCAAATGGTAACGATCAGCTAACTCGGCAGCGTGATTATGCAAAGTTTGCCAATCATAAGTCCAACGTTTCACACCGTTAAAGATCTTATTGCCGGCTACACCCTGCCAGAACATGGAAATATCGATTCCTTTATATTCCATACCCAGGTTAAATCCGAATACAAATTTTGGGATATAGGAACCCAGATAAGTATAATCGTCTCGATTCCATCTTCCGTCACCGTTCACATCTACCCATTTGGCATCACCTGGTTGAGCTAAAGGCCTGGCATAGATCGTATCTCCGTTTGCTTCATTGATATAAAAAGGTTGATCAGCAAAAACATACCGGTTCGAAGCACTGTTAAATACCATTGGGTCACCTTCTCTAAAAAGACCATCAAACTGATAACCTCTGAAAGCACCTATGGGCTGTCCGACTTTTGATATGGTTAGCCCTTGTAAATCATGTACATTTATATCCACAATCGTTGAATCGGTTGCCAGGTCTGTAATCTTGTTTTTCTGATAGGTAAAATTCAATCCGGCATTGATACTAAACTCACCGATTTTCTTCTTATATTCGACAGTTGTCTCAATACCCTTATTGCTTACTGAACCGTAGTTTACTGTAGGATAGGTAGAAGTAATTCCTGTAGTTCCTAACTCGGCCCCTTGGTTGCTAGTTACTGTATAAGTACCTGCAACAGAATTTACCTCCCGAAACATGATCATATCCTCATTTACTTTATCAAATAAATCTATTGTAACATTGAGCTGGTTTTTCAGAAAACCCAAATCAAGTCCTATATTGGTTGTTATCACTGTTTCCCAGTGTAAATCGGGATTGGGTATCTGGACCGGGCCTAAACCAGTTGAAATAGTAGCATCATCGAAAGCATAATTCATCATGTCCGTGTTCAGAATAGATGATGCATAGGGCCAATAGGTTCTCACAGGCCATTGTCCGGTTTCTCCATATCCAATCCTTATTTTTCCAAAGCTTAGAAAACCCAGATTTTTTATTACATTCAATTCACTAAACTTAAAGCCTGCAGAACCTGAATAGAAATTACCCCATCTATAATTAGGTCCAAAGTTCGAATTACCGTCGCGTCGCACATTGAATTGAGCCAACAATAAATTATTGAAATCGTAATTTAATCTCCCGAAATACCCTGCGCTCGCAGCTTCTTTTCCTGAACCCCCGATTACTTGAGCATCTGTAGCATTATCCAGTGAATTATCAAAATAAAGTAAATCGGGATTCGAACTGCTAAAATCCTGTCTGAAGCCTATTATATTATAATCCCACCAGTTTGAAGCCTCCATCCCGACAACGGTTGTAATATTATGCTTATCCAAAAACGATGTATTGTAGGTAACATAGTTCTGGAAGGTCCATGAGTAATCCTTTCTCCATTCCTGATCAAGTCTGCTTATTTGATTCTGATCTTCTGCCCACGAAAAATATTCAGGCAGGAAAGCCCAGTTTTCGTAATTATTTATTGTACCGCTGATACGCGATGTATACGAAAGTCCTTTAATCAAATCAATGATTAGCCCAAAGTTACCATGAATCTCAACATTTTTATTATACTGATTGGATCGGGCATCGATACCCACAAATGGATTCCTTGCGCCGGAATTGGAAACCGACCAATTCCCGTTCTCGTCGTATGGAGTAAAGAAAGGGTCCATCAGGATGGTCGGCATGGTGGTAAAATTGTTATAAACGTTCTGATACCGCCATTGTGAAGGACCTGTTGTTTTATCGTACGAGAAGCGGATAACTTCATCGAACTTAATCCTTTTTGTAATACTGGAAGTTGAATTCAGACTCAGCAGGAGCTTATCGTATCCGGTATTTTTTACCATACCTTTCATTGTAAGGTAGTTGGCGCCAATTGAGTATTTTATTTGTTCCGTTCCTCCGGATACATTAAGATCTATATTCTGCATCGGAGCCCTTTCATATATTTCGTCCTGCCAGTCGGTGGACATGTTCAGGCTATCTTCATTTAATGTAAATGGTACGCCATTATTAAGAGCAGCATAAATCTTATTCCACTCCCTGGTATTCATCATATCGATCTTTTTTGGAAGTTCCTGAACACCGGTGTAAACATTAAGTTTGGTAACAGGTTTACCAACCTGCCCTCTTCTAGTGGTTATCAGGATAACTCCATTACCCCCGGAAACACCGTAAATTGCTGCAGAAGCTGCATCTTTTAAAACTTCAATCGACTCAATGTCACTCGGATTAAGTTTATTTAAATCGCGACCCGAAATCCCATCAATAACAACCAATGGATTAGATCCGTTAATTGAACTTACACCACGAATCTGAATAACTCTTGAGGCTCCCGGCATACCGCTGGTTGCCACAACGTTTACACCAGCTGCTCTTCCTGCTAATGCTTCGTCAAGTCTTGCAATGGGAATAGCTTTAAGATCTTCCGATGAAACTGAGGCTACTGAACCCGTTAAATCACTCTTTTTCTGAGTTCCATAGCCGATTACAACAACCTGCTCAAGTTCTGTAATAGATTCCTCCATTACAATATTAATTACGCTTCGATCCCCAACCGTTATTTGCTGATCAGCAAATCCAATATATGTTGCTACAAGTACAACATCGTTACCTGGAATTTTAAGGGTGAAATTCCCATCAGCATCTGTTATAGTACCGGTGGTTGTCCCCTTTATAGCGACACTAACTCCAAGTAAGGGAGCACCTGTTCTATCAACAATAGTACCTGTTATTGTTCTTTCCTGAGAATGTAATATTCCCGTAAATAAGAATGAGAGAAGCAATAAAAACGTTCCTTTCAGGAAAAGATTACAATGCTTCAACCTGTTAAGTTTAATAATTCTTGTCATAGGATTAACATTAGTTAGTAATTAATACTGTTCTATAAAATTATTAAATTATGCACGTAAATTTAAATTCAGGTTCCCCTTTTGAGATTAAAGCATGTCATTATTCTGTTTCAATTCTCATGCCCAGAGCAATAAAAACATTCAGATTACAAAGAAACAGAATCAACAACTGCCTGATTATAGTTTTCATTTTTTGAATCTTGTCATAGTAATTTTCCTACCATAACAATTAAGTTTTATAATCAGGATTAATAGATAATTCGGGATTGTAAGATATTTGTACAATAATTATCTGACTATAAAATTTAAACCAATCACTTGTAGAATTGATGCATTTTCTCTAAATCAACTTTAATTTAAAGAAAAAAAATAATCATGTATTAGAAATAGGTAAGATAAAATATCCATATATATAGTTGAAATAGTGTATCATTAGAAATATACTATAGATTATGTATATCAATACGCACACAATTGATTTAAAGAATTTCATCAACAGATTTATTAAGTCACTATTTTTCTAACTTTTAAATATAAAGATGCCTATATATCCCTATTCTGTAAAAGTCATTATCTCTTCACACCTATTTTAATTTGTGTAATTGAATGTGCCGGGAATGAAAAAGTTAGTTTATTCTTTGTTGTATTAATCTCTTTTACCTCAGGCATATATTGTTCTTGCTTGTCGAATGAAAAGGATTCCTCGAGAGAGTTGGTTGTTAGTAGTTTTGCTTCTGCTTTTCCGTTAAATTCTCCTGAAGAGCTGATAATCTCAGCCGTGATCGTATTTTCCTGATGCCGATTGATGACATTGATGTATACAGTATTTGTTTCTTTGGAGTAAACTGTTGTAACATCGAGATAAGGGATACCTTTGTATTTTTCAGTATTGAAAGTATCACACTCAATATAGGTATCAACAGAGGTACCGCGACAGTTAGTGGAGAATAACTTGAACGTATAAAACAAGGGCGTTTTAAACGTTCCTTTTTCTCTGTCGTTTCCTAACAATGAGGTCATCAAAGTGAAATTTGCCATTTTAACAATGTCGGCATGACGGACAAATGAATTTAAACATTGCGCTATCGGTAGAATGGATAAATAATTTCTTCCTAAAATTCCCCATTCATCAAATGAAATATAGATCGGGTTTTTAAAGCCTTTCATTACTTTTACTGCTTCAATTTCAGCAGCAGGTATCCTGATCTTTTCTTCAAAATCCATCGCACTCTGTCCCATGAAGGAATAGTAGTCATCTGATCTTTCCCAATAGCGGTGAATGGATATGTAATCAATCATATCGCCGAGACCTGTCAGCACTTTCCGGTTCCATTCTATCCACTGACCGGTACTCTCGTAGTAGGATGATCCGGAGGCAACAAATTTTATACTGTGATCGACTGATTGCATCGCTTTAGCTGCCTCTCTAGCAAATTTGACGTAATCGTCGGCGTTCTTATAACCCAGTTCCCAGGGTGAACCGTCAACTTCGTTGCCCAGATCCCATATTTTTATATTGTAAGGGTCGATATGCCCATACTTAGCACGTAAATCGGAATAGTATGTTCCTTTCTCATAATTGCAGTATTCCACCCAGTAATGTGCATCGTTTATGTTACCCAGACCCAGGTTTATACAGATAATATTTTCACTTCCGATGGCTTTATTCAGGGCAATCCATTCATCTGTACCTACATGGTTATTTTCGTATCCGCCCCATGCCAGGTTTATACGAGTTGGTCGCTTATCTTTTGGTCCGATACCATCCTGCCAGTCGTAGCCCATTACAAAATTTCCTCCGGGCCAGCGCATGTTGGTTATTTTAAGTTCTTTCATAGCTTCGATATAGTCTGTCCTGAACCCGTTCTCATCCGCTAGCGGAGAAGAAGGATCATACAGTGGACCGTAAAGAGTATTAAAGTCAAGGGTATCGGGTAAGCCTAATCTTGCTCCGTTGAAATGAATAGGTTCCATGAACACACCATAGATTTTAGGATCAATTTCCCCGATGGTCCTATCAATATCGATTTTTATCTTGGCCGATTGAGCGAATATAGAAGAGGTTAGTGTAAGCAGTAGAGTAACAATTTTTATTTTCATGATGACTCCTGTTTGACTAAATGATTTTTATTATCAATTATACTTGTTTATAGTAAGATGTCTCAACCTATTCCATGGTAAATGTTTTTTTCAGACGAATATCTCTGGATGAACTGCCAACTTGAATTTCCCACTGTCCCGGTTCAGTTTTAAAACCATTAGTTCTAGCATTATAAAATGAAAATTCGGATGCCGGTATTTTGAATGTCAGTGTCCTCTTTTCTCCAGGTGCAAGTGTAATCCTCTGAAACCGTTTTAATTGATTGATAGGTACTTTAAAAGATGCTGTATTACTACGTACATATATCTGTGCCACTTCATCGCCTTTCATTTTGCCTATATTCTGAATATTAAATTGTATTTCAATTTCACCGCCCTTATTAATTTTATCTGAACTGAATTTTAAATTACTATACTCAAACTGGGTATATGAGAGCCCATGCCCAAACGGATATAATACGGGTTGGTCGAAATACATATATGTACGCGGGCTATTAATAATATCATAATCCGACATTGGAGGAAGCTGTTGTGTTGAGGCATAAAATGTTTCGGGAAGTTTGCCTCCAGGATTAACATTACCGAAAAGAATATCGGCAACTGCATGACCTCCAAGTTCTCCTGCATACCATGCTTCAACAATAGCTTCAGCTATGTTTTCAACACCTGCAAGAGCAACAGGTCCTCCATTCACAAGTACATAAATGATATTGGAATTGACAAATGCAATTTCAGTAATTAAATTCCTTTGAACCTCAGGTAATTCAATCTTTTTTCTATCCAGCTCTTCCTGTGAAATGCCGGGAGATATTCCGAGAACAAGAATAACAATATCATTTCTGGCCGCAACTTCTTTGGCTTTACTAAAATCCTTTTGACCCAGATCCCATGTTAATCTCGCACTTGCACCCATTCCATTTTCAAAATATTCAAAAACAATTTCATACTCTTTACCCGGAATTAATTTGACATTTGCACTAAGCGGTTTCTCACCGTGTTCAACCCAATCGTCAATTAACAATTTCCCATCTAGGTATAGGCGGGCACCATCATCACAAGATGTACCGATATGGTAGATAGTATCGGGAGGAATTATTTTCCCCCGCCACCGGACAGAAAATTGATCTTCCGGAAGACCAACAGCAGGCGGTTTAGTCCCGAAAGTAAAATCTATCATGGAATCAATACGGGTTACGACAGACGTACCTAACAATTTCATATTATCGAAATATTCACCTGTTATTCCGGTTTTGTCAGTTCCTTCCACTTTAGTGAAATACTGTGGTTCGATAGGTCTTAACAAGCCGCCTCCAATGCTACATCCTAAAGTGTATTCTACGTTTATCCCAAGAACAGTGGCCTTATCTTTTATGCCTTCAAGAGGACTTACCTGAATATCAGGATACCCACTGTAATTACCAAGCTGAGCATTGGAAGCATTTGGACCGATAACAGCAATTGATTTAATTTGATCCTGCTTTAAAGGTAATATACCGTTATTCTTGAGGAGTACCATTGATTTCTGTGCAGCTTCAAGCGCCAGATCGCGATGTTCCTGACAATCCAGTTTTTCTTTTGGAATGGAAGTATATGGTACCATCTCTGGCGGATCGAATTCGCCTAATCTGAAACGAGCAGAAAGAACTCTTGTCAAAGCATTATCGAGATCCTTTTCTTCCAATAGCCCTATATTAAGAGCATCTTTTAGACCTTCACGGTATTCCCATCCGCAATCAAGA
>CAYMQP010000186.1:7435-7763 GCA_964392505.1 uncultured Bacteroidales bacterium | reverse complement strand
CCTTGGTATGGGGGTATAGCATCGAGGTATTTTTCTTTACCATAAAGGACACCAATACCGGTCGGGCCATATATTTTATGTCCCGAAAAAACCAGAAAATCGCAATCGAGGCTTTGTACATCGATATGAGTATGCTGGATCGATTGGGCTGCATCGATCAATACAGGGATATTATGCGAATGAGAAATTTCAATGATCTTTTTAACCGGATTTATAGTTCCCAGCGTGTTGGAAATGTGAGTTACAGAAACAAGTTTCGTTTTTTCAGAAATAAGTTTAGGTAGCTTATCGATTTGAAGTAACCCCTGATCATTAAAAGGAATGATTT
>CAYMQP010000186.1:0-7425 GCA_964392505.1 uncultured Bacteroidales bacterium | reverse complement strand
ATGATTTTGAGGTGTGCACCCTTTCGCTCGCATAGCATTTGCCAGGGTACAATATTGGCATGGTGCTCCATTTCGGTTATAATAATCTCATCGTCCTTATTAATGTATTTCTCACCGAATGAAAAGGCAATGAGGTTTATTGACATGGTTGTGCCGCTGGTAAAAATAATTTCATAAGCATTTTGTGCATTTATATAATGACGGACAGATTCACGGGCTTTTTCATAATCGTTGGTCGCATGATCGCTAAGGAAATGCACACCCCGGTGAATACTGCTGTTTAGTTCGGTGTGATATTTATTTACTATTTCAATAACAGAAATGGGTTTTTGTGTGGTAGCGCCATTATCGAAGTATATGAGAGGTTTGTTATAAACCTTTTTGTTGAGAACCGGGAAATCAGAACGGATTTTATTGATATCGAAATTAGTCATACCGTTAAATTACTTAACTTCCGGCAAATATAAGCGGATACTTAATACAGTGAAATGACATTTACCACATTATACAGGCCGAAAGCTCAATGAAAATTCTCAGATTTGATGAATGTTACAATTTTCGCAACGTGCCAGTTCACCCCTAAGTCGTTTATCTACCATTTCGTTCATACGCTCTTTTAGCGGCTCGAGCGATATTTTATTCATTACCTCATTGGCAAAAGCATACATCATCAGATGCCGCGCTTCCTTATAACCAATTCCTCTCGATTGTAAGTAAAATAATCCGTCGGAATCGAGCTGTCCAACTGTAGCCCCATGACTGCATTTTACGTCGTCGTTATAGATTTCGAGTTGAGGTTTAGAATTCATTTTAGCAGTTTTCGATAGCAAAATATTATTATTTCGCTGATATGCCAGGGTTTTTACTGCATATTTATCGACCAGAATCTTACCATTAAAAGCACCAGTAGCCTGTTCATCTAAAATACCTTTGAATAACTGGTCGCTTTGGCAATAAGGTTTAGCATGATGTATATGCGTAAAGGTAGCAATATGCTGATGGTCGTCACAAAAGAAAATCCCGTAGGTATTATTCGTGGCTCCTTCGCCGGCCAATTTGGCAAATACATTATTACGTATCAGGCCCCCATGAAGAGAGATTGTATTGGATGTGAAAGTACTGTCAGCTTCCTGATGAACAAATGTGTTAGAAATCTGTGAGGAATTGCTGTTTTCGTTCTGCATGCGCAAATATTCCATATGTGCTCCATTACCAATATATATTTCGGTAAGTGAATTGGTAATAAAACTTTGCTTACAAAGTGTATGATCGCATACTAATATTGTAGCACTAGAATTTTCCTCAGCAACAATCAGGTTACGCCGGGTGACGCGAAGATTCTTCAGGGAGAATCCAATATTTATAATCTGGATCGGTTTATCAATTCGGGCATTTTTCGGGATGTACATGAAAATTCCGTCCTGGGCGAAGAGTGTGTTAAGTGCAGCCAGACTGTCGAGCGAGGTATCAGCGTATTGTGAGTAATGCTTATTTACCAGTTCGGGATATTTTATCGAGGCTTCGGCAAAACTTGTAATAATGACTCCTTTAGGAAGGGGTTCAATTTCGGTGTGATTGTAATAAAATCCATTTAATACAAGAACCAGGTGTGAGTTAAGCTCAGGAATATCGCAGTGAAACAGGTCTTCCAGTTTTACCGAGAATTTAGCCGGGGCCATCTCATAGGAATAATCACCTTTCAAATAGCTCATCAAATCAGTATACCGGTAATCTTCATGCTTTTTCGAAGGTATTCCCAGCCGTTTGAAATCTTCAAATGCTTTTGGACGATATTTGTTTATAAGTCCGCTCGTTCCCTCAGCAATACGGTCGGCATTGGTTGTATATAAATTAGTGAGTTCTTTCTGCAATTCAAATGTTGTCATAACCTGCTTTTTTATTCATGCATTTCAGCATGTTCCTTAAGCCAGTCGTAGCCTTTTTGTTCCAATTCGAGGGCTAACTCTTTACCGCTCGAACGTACAATTTTACCCTTATATAATACATGTACATAATCAGGAATGATGTATTCGAGAAGACGTTGATAATGTGTAATTACCAGGGTTGCATTATCCTTGCTGCGTAACTTGTTTACCCCGTTAGCCACAATACGGAGTGCATCAATATCTAGCCCTGAGTCGGTTTCGTCGAGTATGGAAAGTCTGGGTTCCAATAGCGCCATTTGGAAGATCTCGTTCTTCTTTTTCTCACCTCCCGAAAAACCCTCATTAACCGAACGATTGGTAAGACTTGAAGCAATATCGACTATTTCTTTTCTTTCGCGCATGAGCTTTAAAAAATCCGATGCCGATATAGGTTCCTGATCATTGAATTTACGTTTTTCATTCAGGGCTGTTCTCATGAAATTAACCATCGAAACGCCCGGTATTTCGACAGGATATTGAAATCCCAGGAAAATACCTTTTCGAGCGCGATCTTCAGGAGCAAGTTCCAGCAAATTTTCACCCATATAGGTTACGGTTCCTTCGGTAACCTCAAATTCTTCCCGACCAGCAAGTACTGCTGCCAGGGTACTTTTCCCGGAACCGTTAGGCCCCATCAAAGCATGGATTTCGCCTAATTTTATCGATAAGTCAATTCCTTTGAGTATCTCTTTTCCTTCAATGGCAACATGTAAATTTTTTATTTCGAGCATAGCGTGTATTTTAAAAATAACTTATTAACCAACACTTCCTTCTAGACTGATCTGTAACAATTTCTGAGCTTCCACAGCAAATTCCATAGGCAGTTTATTCAGCACTTCTTTGGCATACCCGTTAATAATAAGACTGATAGCCATTTCGGTATCGATTCCGCGCTGGTTGCAATAAAATATCTGATCTTCACCTATTTTAGAAGTTGTTGCTTCATGTTCAATAATAGCCCCCTCGTTTTCAACCTCCAGATAAGGAAAGGTATGTGCTCCACATTGATCGCCAAGTAAAAGTGAATCGCATTGGGTAAAATTCCGGGCATTATCAGCATTTTTCAACACTTTTACTAAACCCCGGTAACTGTTTTGTCCTTTACCTGCTGAGATTCCTTTGGAAATAACCGTACTTCGCGAATTCTTCCCGATATGAATCATTTTGGTGCCTGTATCGGCTTGCTGGTGATTATTGGTTACCGCAACCGAATAGAATTCTCCGATGGTATTATCACCCTTAAGAATACAACTAGGGTATTTCCAAGTTATTGCCGATCCGGTTTCAACCTGGGTCCACGAAATCTTAGAATTATCGCCTTTGCATATTCCACGTTTGGTGACAAAATTATAGATACCTCCTTTTCCATCCTTATCGCCGGGATACCAGTTCTGGACTGTACTGTATTTGACTTCGGCATTATCGTGCGTAATAATCTCCACAATAGCGGCGTGCAGTTGATGCTCATCTCGCTGGGGTGCGGTGCAACCTTCTAGATAACTTACATAACTGTCGTCTTCGGCAATAATGAGTGTGCGTTCAAATTGTCCAGTATTAAAAGCATTGATCCTAAAATATGTGGAAAGTTCCATTGGGCAGCGCACTCCTTTCGGGATATAACAAAACGAACCATCGCTGAAAACAGCCGAATTCAGAGCTGCAAAATAATTATCGGTGTAAGGTACGACTGAGCCCATATATTTTTTTACCAAATCGGGGTGTTCCTGAACAGCTTCGCTGAACGAGCAGAAAATTATACCCAGTTCAGCGAGTGTTTCGCGAAACGTTGTCTTAACCGAAACACTGTCCATAACTGCATCAACAGCAACTCCTGCCAGTTGTTTTTGTTCCTCAAGTGGTATACCTAACTTTTCAAATGCAGCAAGCAGTTCGGGATCGACTTCATCCAAACTTTTATATTTTGCTTTTTGTTTTGGAGCAGCATAATACACAATATCCTGGTAATTAATTTCAGGAAGTTTCAAATGAGGCCAGTTGGGCATTTTCATAGTCTGCCAGTGTCGAAAAGCCTTTAGCCGGAACTCAAGTAAAAATTCAGGCTCATTCTTGATGGCTGAGAGCTTCCGGATGATATCTTCATTTAAACCCTTAGGCAGGGCTTCCATTTCGATATCGGTATAGAAACCGTACTTATATTCATTTTTAGTTACCTGGTCCAGTATCTGATCTTGTTCGGCACTCATATCGCTGAATTACTTTACAAACTGATCTTAATTCTAACCTTATTTAGACTGGTTCTAAATAAGGACAAATATACAAAAAGTAAACGAATAACTATCTTTATGGTTCAATTGAAACGCCTTAAATGTAAGCCAATGTCATCGAAAGAAGATAAAGATCTGAATAAGATTGGGGAATTTGGTTTAATTCGTTTGCTGACAGAGAAAATTCAGTTGCGAAATACCTCTTCGCTGAAAGGTGTTGGTGACGATGCTGCCGTATTATCAATGGGCGATTTACAGACTGTTGTTACAACCGATATACTTACTGAAGGTATTCATTTTGATTTGGTGTATACCCCATTGAAACATCTTGGATATAAAGCGGTAATCGTTAATTTATCGGATATATATGCTATGAATGCCATACCAACCCAGATCCTGGTTTCTGTTGCCATTTCGTCGAAGTTTTCAACTGAGATGATCGAAGAACTTTACGATGGTATTCATACTGCCTGCACTATATATGGTGTCGACTTGGTTGGAGGTGATACTTCCAGTTCACTAACCGGTCTTACTATCAGCATAACAGCATTAGGGTTTGCACCAAAAGAAAAAATTGTTTACCGCAGTGGGGCGGGGGAGAACGATCTGATATGTGTTACAGGCAATTTGGGAGGTGCTTATATGGGGCTCCAATTACTCGAACGTGAAAAACGTCTTTTCGATAAAAATCCATCAATACAACCCGTTCTGTCAGGATACGATTATATACTTGAACGCCAGCTGAAACCTGAAGCCCGTAAAGATATTATCAACAAATTAGCAGAAATTGATGTTCTTCCTACAGCCATGATCGATATTTCCGACGGTCTTTCATCGGAGATATTACATATCTGCGACGCATCGGATAAAGGATGTAAAATATATATTGATAAAATACCGGTTATTGAAGAAACACAGAAAATGGCAACTGAACTTAATATGGAGCCAGTTACGATATCGATGAACGGCGGGGAAGACTATGAACTGCTTTTCACAGCAACCCTGAAAGATTACGATAAAATTATTACTTTATCCGATATTCATGTTATCGGACATATTACCCCAAAGAAAGATGGATGTAATATGGTTCTCCCTGATGGCAGTTTAGTCGAAATCAAAGCATTGGGTTGGAACAGCCTGAAAGCCAGAATATCCTGACATATAACAAATCATTAACCGTCTTCAATAGTGATTCGTTTATGGATCAGGTCGTCGAGAGTAACTGATTTAAAATAATCGATGATCATATTGTTTAATTGGCCCCAAAATCCTACCGTAAGGCAGCCTTCGCGACGATTGCATTCATAATTTCCAGAAAGGCATTCGATAAGACATATTCCAGGCTCAAAAGCATTGTGTATATCGAATATAGTAATTTCTGAGGGTTTACGGGTGAGTATGTATCCGCTTTTTTTACCTTTTGCATTGCTAATAAGCTGGGAGGTTTTTAATGCATGAATGATATGATCGAGGTATTTATTCGATATTTCCTGGTTTTTAGAGATATCTTTCTGAAAAACACCTGAATTGGAACCGTTCATGGCAATTTCAAGCATTGTCCTTATTCCATACCGTGTTCTGGTGCTGATTTTCAAAACAGTTCAGATATTAACTTAGTATCGGTAAATGTAATAATAAAACTAAAATTCACCTTGATCTCATTCTCTACTTTTACCATCCCATAAAGCTTTTCGGGGGGTTCGAGATTAAAATCGGATAGCTTGATTTTTTGTGATCCGATCAGAAAAACATTATCGGAACAAGTTGTTAATAAACAATCGATTTTGTACTTCCGGGTAATGCCAGCAATGGTAATTTGCATTTCAGGACACAGGGAGGGCGATTCTCTTTCCAAAATAAAGAGTTGATCGTCGGGAATACCAATTTTTATTTCAGGATAAACCGAGGCTTTCATAAGTTTCAGAAAATCGTCGTACATTAATGGATTGCTGGCCTCGAAATCTTTTATAGGAATAATAATTTCAAACCGACCGGTATCTTTTGCCTTTTTGGAAGATTTAATTTCGGAATGCTGTTGTGTGTTATATATAAAATTAAACTGGTTGACATTCGATTTGCCGCTTATCCGAATATAGCTATTGCAAGCTTCTGATTCCGATAAAGCCACAGCTAACTGTTGTGAAAATGCCGGACGTGAAACAGAAACAGCAATACCCAGCAACAATCCGGAAATGAATTGCTGCCGGGCAAATGAAAGAAGATAAATTAATTTCGAAGGCATAACTTTAAGCAATCAGTTTAAATTGCATGAATATTAACTTTGGTTTAAAATGAAACCACTGCCTCGATCATTAAACCGTCGAAACCTGCATCGGCACCGTAATCTGAGATAAATTCCGTATAGTTCTGATCGACATATTCAAGTTTCAGTAAAACGGATTTCAAAATAAACCAACCGGCTCCGATCTGCACTCGGTTAATCGATTGATCAGCCTGGTTCTGTACCAGATTATACCGTACACCTCCATAAAACTGTTCCTGTTTTCCAAACCTATATAAACCCTCAAAGGCATATTGCGAAAATTCCAGATCGGAGCCGCCTAAACTTGTACCTTTCTGATATTCAAATGTTCCAAAAACTTCGAATCCTTTGAATTTACTGAATAAATTCACCATGAGTGAATTATCCTTGTCGGTAAATCCGGGACCCCACCGGCCTGTAGTATGTCCGCTGGAAATATCTACGTCGGATGCGTCGTTCGTAATCAGTTTCATTACCAGGTAATACCGCGAGCCTGTACGATCGGCACTGTAGAGTGAGCCGAAATGGTGTTTTGGGCAATGATACCCCGACAAGGTCAATCGAAACCTGAAATCGTCCATAAGCTGCTTATCGTATCCTAGCTTCCAGTAAAAAGCCAGTTCCTCGTATGTATTGTAAGCAGTATAAGTTCCGGTGCCGGCATTATATCTCACGAGGTCGGGACGTAAACTTCCGTTTGTGATAGCTCCCATGGCAAGAAGCCCTTTTGCACGGAACATAAGTTCGGCCGCAAAGGCTGTGGTGAAGGCATCCATGATATAATTGCCTACAAAGGGATTGTGTATCACATTGCCATTGTCGGAACGTCGGTAATGTGCATCGCCGTAATCGATTTCCATATCACCTACTTTAAGGGTCAAATAATCCATTACCCTGTCGATACCCTCCGACTTTATAAAGGGTAACTCGTCGATAAGCAGGTATCCTCCCTTTACCCAGGCTTCGGGGTGATGACGCGACGATAAGTAGGTTGTCGTGTGAACCCTGATAC
>CAYMQP010000185.1:6102-7787 GCA_964392505.1 uncultured Bacteroidales bacterium | reverse complement strand
GTTTTTGCCAACCCGGCTTCCTATTCAGGATTCGAAAATCTAATGGCTCTCTATGGCTATTCCGTACAGGTTTATTGCGATTTTTCAGGTTATACCGATATTGCTATAGGAGTAGCCTTGTTAATGGGATTCTATCTTCCCAAGAATTTCAATTCACCTTATAAAGCAAAAAATGTCGGGGAATTCTGGAAACGTTGGCATATTTCACTTTCATCGTGGTTGAAAGATTACTTATACATTCCTATGGGAGGCAATCGGGGCGCTTCCCCATTCACTTATATCAGTTTATTTATTGTGCTGCTGTTTTTTGTTCTGATTGCCCAGAAACTCATCCTTATTCCCATTTTCATATTTGTGATTGGGGTAGTCTGGATCCTGACACGCTTCTTCCCTTCTATCAAATTAACACTCAGTACCAACATCAACCTGATGATGACCATGTTACTTGGCGGATTATGGCACGGATCGAGCTGGATGTTTGTTCTTTGGGGGGGGCTAAACGGTTTGGGCATTGTAGTATACAAATTCTGGCGGAAGATTAGTCCCTATGAGAATAGTACACACTGGCTGGCTAATACATGGAAAATATTTTTTACGTTTTCATTTATAACTTTTACACGAATTTGGTTTCGCGGCGAATCTATGCAGGGTACTTATGAACTACTACGACAGGTTTCGGGGCATTTTGGTTGGAGTATGGTACCTGCTATAATTCATAGTTATTGGAAAGTATTTGTAATCATGATTTTTGCCATGGTAATACATTTGTTGCCCGATTCACTTAAGGTACGATACAGAAACTGGTTTATTGAGCGCCCACTTTATCAACAGGTGGGAATTAGCGTTTTTGTTGTTCTTATTATTTATCAGTCGGTTTCGGCCGGACTCCAACCTTTTATTTATTTTCAATTTTAACTATAGCTCTCCCCGGCTACGCATCAGTTTAAAAAGCCTTACTTCAAATTCTTCGCCAGGTGAAGGTGCCGGTGACATTGCCAACTTACCTTCTCTATCGATAAGATAATAAATCGGGAAAGCTCTGACATCGTATTCCCTGATAATCGATGATTGATTTCCGTAGTGCAGAAATGTCCATTCATAGTTACTTCGCTCCAGGAAACTATTAATAATATCCTCATCATTATCGACAATCACAGTTACTATTTCAAACAGCTCCCGATGCTTATTGTATAATACTTCCAGTATTTTAAATTCATTCAGGCAGGTATAGCTAAAACAACTACAAAAATTTAAATAAACATATTTACCCTTAAAATCATCGAGACTTACTAATATACTATCACCATTGTATAAATTGAAATCAGGAGGTGAAAAACCCGTTAATAACCGTGTAACCTCAGTACGAATTGAAATTGCCACTGCAGTCATATCTCGATCCCTGTTTTCAGTAATGTAAGTATCGAGTATGGAAAGCAGTGCACTTCGTGAAAAGTTATCATCATAAAATTCATCGTATAAACATTTCAGTATAACAAGATCAGGCAGGTTTCCCGATCCCAGAACATCATCGGAATTGAGAAATACTCGTACTGAATCGATATTTCCCGAGCTTATAGCATTAGCCAGCATCCTGGCTTCGGTAGTGCGCGACAAATGATGAAAATAATCATCATACACCTGATTGAATAATTCCATATAAGCAGGATTATTCAATAGTACAGGCT
>CAYMQP010000185.1:0-6092 GCA_964392505.1 uncultured Bacteroidales bacterium | reverse complement strand
CTGATTTCGAAAATATTCATTGGATACGCTTTTCGAGCGTCGTTGATAAGCCAGGTGTCGCAGCAAACCATATCTGTATCTTCTGTAATCGTTAAAAAAAGTATCTTTCGAGTTGGAAAATGGTTTTTCCATCTTGGCAATATCTTTATCGAGTTCCGAAAAATCGTCTTTTTCAGCCAGGACCATTATATGTTTATTATAGTAGGGTAGAAATGCATCGTTGAACATCCTGATTTGAGTATTAAGCTCTTTTTTATCGAATGTGGTTGTACCCAGATGAATTACTACTGGTATAAAATAGGGATTCAGCAAATCAGCTGCTTCTTTTTCCTGGCGAGGAGGAAGAACTATTTCATACCGATTTCCGGGTACAGCATAAATATGTAACTTATATATACCAACATAAGTAAAAATAAACTCAACCCTATCGATTTCAAAACTTACACTAAACCCGCCCTTCGAACTAACCACGGCTTTCCCCAAAATAGTCTCAGCTCCCGATATCTGGTCGGAATATTTGTTAAATATAATTTCAACTCCGGCATATGTGCTATCGCTACCGGAAATGGCAACCTGTTGTCCGGCCTTTGAAAAGAGAGTTCCCAGTAACAACAAATGTATAATCAAATACCGCATAATATAGTAACCGCTTTGCTTAAATTTTTATTTTGGCCGGCAAGAACATCGATGCATCACCACCATGAAGAATTATATCCCTGACAATAGCGGAAGCCACATGGGTATATTCAGGAAGGGTAAGTAAGAAAACCGATTCAATCTCCGGACACATGGCTCGGTTCATTTGGGCTATAGCCCGTTCATATTCAAAATCGGAGGAAGTACGAATTCCGCGCAAAATATATTGGGCTCCTTTTGCTTTAGCAAAATCAATTGTAAGTCCTTCGTACGTATCCACTTCAATTTTTTCATCATCGCCGAAAACATTTTTAATCCATTTTAACCGATCTTCTAACGGGAAAAAACCTTTTTTATTGGTATTATAACCAACTGCAATAACAATTTGGTTAAATAACGGCAATGCACGCCGTACAATCGATTCATGTCCAATGGTGAAAGGATCAAAAGAACCAGGGAATAAGGCTATTTTATTTTTCATGATTCAAGTTTCAGTATACGCAAAAATATAAAGCCTGTAGCATTCGGCCTATGAAATTTCCTTTTCTTTTTGTGAACTCACGAAAAGAATATTGCCAATATCGGCATAACCTGTGAATATATCTATTCCTTTGGCTTTTACCAGTTCATGTCTGAATCCAACAATAATAAGATCGGCATCAACCGATTTTTCCGATATTAAATTCTTTGTGCTGCGATGATCGTCGGAAGGAATTAGTTGAATGTTCCCGGGCGAAATAGGTAACCTCCCCGACTTAATTAATGACATTAATTTATCTCTACGTTCATGCAGCTCTTCTTCCTTATAAATTGAAAAAATCTTTATAAATCCATTTTTCCAATCAGGATGTCCAAGAATTATATAGGCCAGCAGGATCATCAGATTGGCATTTTCATAATCATAGGAGGTGATCCAAATGTGTATTTCGTGCCTGTCACCAAAACCTTTATAGGCGGTATTGAGCACACATACATCGAAGCCTGTTGAGTAAATAAGGGAATAATTTTCGAGCGAACGGTTAAACATCTCAGGCTCAGTATGGCTGAATTCAAATAAAATCATATTATTCCCTTTACCCGAAATGCCCGATAGCTGAACTACCTGGGCTATAGCCGAAGTATACGAAGGACTTATGAGCGTGTCGAGATATACTCTGTTTTTAGTCCCAGAAGCCAGATTAATTAATCGGTCAAGAACCTCTTTCGATTCCTGACTTGTTTGTTTTGATAGATATCCTTCGATATAATGAATATATGTACCGAAACCATACCTAAAGGATAGCCATCGTAACAGATCGAATGCACTACGACGTCGAAAGGTGTCGGATGAGATACAAATAACAAACGGCCGCCAGTATAAGTTAATATCCTCCTTATCGGCCCGTTGAACCAATATTTGAAGCTGCCTGCTAAGCTGAAAAACTACACCCCTGATAAGTTTTCCAAATCCTTTTTTTTCTTTGGAATCGATAGTAATAGATTAGTAAATAAGTCCCATTATAATCAATGAAATCATGGCATAAGGAGCATTCATTTTAAACATAAGCCAGAAAGAAAGAACAGCCCCGACTAAGGAAATATACCAGCGCGACCGAAAAATGGGACGATAGGAAGGATCGGCTGCAAAATGCTCGAGAAGTGATATAAGACATATGGCTCCATAAGTAACCATAAAAAACATCGATATAATTTGAGCAACAAATTCAATACTACCGACTGCGATGAAGAAAAAAGCAATAATAATACTAATAAGGCTTGCATTCCTGGGTTCGTTCGAAACCGGCAATACTTTGGCAAAATAACGACTAAGGAATTTGTTTGGCAAAATATGGTCGGCGCCTATAGCTTGTAAAGTACGTGGAGCAACAAGTATTGAACCTAGTGCAGAAGATAATGAAGCTGCCGCCAGCCCGATAGGTATTATCGGACCCCAGTAAGCTAAACGTTGCATAATAAGACTATTAGCCGGATCGGCTAGTTCTTTGGCAGGAAACGAGATGGCAAGTTTATATGCCACTGCAAGATAAACAAAAAAACCTACTACAGTTGCCAGTAAAGTGCCGCGAGGAATGGCAGTTGATGGATCTTTTAAATCGCCGGAAAGGCCCAATCCGGCAGCCAAACCTGTAAATGCAGGAAAAATAATTGCAAACACAAAGAAGAAATCGGCAGGATTTTCAACTCCTTTATAAAGTGCATTGGAGGCAGACTGTCCACCATTTTTACCAACAAAAAACATTATAAGTGAAACACCCAGTATTCCTGCAACCATATATAAAGCCTTCATTCCGAGATTGGCTCCGCGTACCAGTACAATGGCTGCCAAAATTGTCATAAAGGGTAAACTGATCAAACGCTTATCAAAAATGGGTATACCAAAATTGTTATACAAATATTCTTGCAGAGGCTGAAATGCTTCGGCAAAAGCAATAACATAAAAAGCAATGCTAATAGCCTGCGAAAGATAAAGCGATACACCAACGGCTGCACCAATATTCAGTCCGAATGAACGTGAAATAATATAATAGGCCCCACCACCCAGTACGCGCTGATTGGTTGCTATTTCAGCTACAGCAAATGCAGTGGGGATGGTAACCAGATGCCCGATAATAATAATGAGTGTTAGCTTGAAAAAACCAATATTCCCTACTGCCCAGCCAAACTTAAGGAACAATATGGCTCCGAGAATTGTTGAAACAGAGGTTACAAAAACCTCAGGAGTTCCAAAACTGGTTTTTTTCTTAAGTAACGATCGGGACATGAAATCGAAAGCTTGTTCCGGTTAAAATTAAGAACTTTTGTTAATAATGGAAGGTACAAGACTGGATAATGCTGAAACTACCTTAGCTCCTGTTGAACGCAAACGATCTTCCGATTGATGCCCATCGGCTATGAGTATGCATCGGCAACCTATTTCCTGTGCTACTTCGAAATCGTGTGTTGTATCTCCTATAAGAATAATATCCGAAACACTAATAGCCTTGCGTGTAACATAATCCTGTGTTATCCTTGTCTTACTTGCAGCATAAATGTTGTCGATACCTAAAATGTCGGTAAAAAAGGTAGTTACTCCCTTATCGTCAACCGACTTTTCAAGCATATCCTGCTTCATTGCTGAAATGATAACATTCTGTTTTCCAATGTTTTTATAATATTCCAATACTCGTGTAGTTTCTGGAGCAAGCGGTGCCGATCCCAAAGCCCTGTTGTAAGCATCGATAAATTCCACAGACAGATCTTCGAAGCTTTCCTTACTGAAATCAAATCCAATTTTTTTGTAGTATTCAATAACCGGGAATGCGAAAACCTCCTTATACAGATCCATGGTTAACTTGGGCATATTTCTACAAGCCAACATTTTATTCATTGTTTCCATACAGGTTTTAGCATCATCGAGCAGGGTTCCGTTCCAATCCCAAAAAATTATTTTTTCTTCAATCATAGCAGTCAAACATATGAAATACTCCCAGTATTAACCAGAAAATTTATTCTGAGTATTTATTTTGTAAATAACGAATCAGGCAAAAAATAATAAAGGAGTATAGGCAGATACTATACTCTTGAATTTCTTATGCTTGGGTTTTATTGTCTAACAACTAATCCTCCAAAAACCACATGAGCTTCAATTTCAAGTACCGAAGCACTGTCACTTACATTCACAGAACTGTATCGGGTACTGCCAAATGCAGCTGAGTTACCATTGGGCATACTGGCTGCCGAAAATACCGCATCGGTTTTTATTTTCACCGGCAGGGAGGGCGACAATAAAACCTCGGTACTCCCAAATACAGTATTAAAGGTAATTTTTGTTCTCTGATTGGATAGTGCAGTAATATCCCTGAAATCGTAAACCGCCTTACCAAAAATCGTATTATATTCCATGCCATCTACAGGAACATTTACATACCGGCGTTCCCTGAAAATCACATTGTTTTCGCCTTCTTCATAATGAATAAAAGGTCTACCGATCAGAATCTTTAATCCAATTAGGATAAATATTACCGCAATAACAACTCGGAAAATACTGATGCCAAAAATTATCCGAAAAATGATGCTAAGCCCGATAACTATCAGGATTATGCCCCAAAAAAGTCCGGCTCCCATTTTCATATAAGTTTAATTTTTAATAAAATTTTTGACCAAGTTACGAAAACACCAATAACAGGCAAAAACAAACCAGGAAGTTTTAAATGTGATTTTTATCTGAAGATTATTGTTTAGGGATTTTTTAGGGAAGATTACTTTCTTCAACTTCTGTTAATACTAACTCACTGAAGATAAAACATTAGTTAAAGCTTATCGGATTCTTCACTTGTTGCTTTAAAAGCGCTATGTTGAGTACCTGAAGTATATCGTCGACAAAATGAAACTTCAGACCATTAAGATAAATTGCGTTGATTTCTTCAATGTCCTTACGGTTTTCTGAGGATATAACAATCTCATTTATATCGGCCCGTTTTGCTGCAAGTATTTTTTCTTTAATACCCCCTACAGGTAATATTTTCCCTCGCAGGGTTATCTCGCCGGTCATGGCAACGCGTTTTTTTACTCTTCGTTGCGTTAGTGCAGATGCTATGGAAGTGGCCATTGTTATACCAGCCGAAGGGCCATCTTTTGGTATAGCTCCCTCAGGGACATGAACGTGCAAATTCCAGTTTTCAAAAACTTCAGGATTAATGTCCAGTATGGTGCTATGCGATTTTAAATACTCTAGAGCAATCACTGCTGATTCTTTCATAACTTCACCCAGATTTCCTGTAAGCGTTAGTTTGCCTTTTCCTTTGCTTACGCTTGTTTCGACAAACAGGATTTCGCCTCCCACACGGGTCCAGGCCAAACCGGTAACAACACCTGCATATTCATTACCTTCGTATTTCTCTTTCTGGTATTTGGGATGTCCTAATATTTCTTTAGTCTGTTCAATACTTAGGTTGGTATTATATTTTTCTTCCAGCGCCACTTTCTTGGCAATCACCCTGCACAATTTTGCCAAGGTTTTATCGAGTGTTCGCACACCTGATTCACGGGTATAGTTTTCAATAATAAACTCGAGAGTTTTTTTCGATATTGAAAGATCGGTTTTCTTTAGCCCGTGTTCACTCAGACAACGAGGAATCAAATGTCGCCGGGCAATTTCAATTTTTTCTTCAACAATGTAACCGCTTACATCGATGATTTCCATACGATCGATTAAGGCAGGGTGTATGGTTGCCTGTGTATTGGCTGTTGCTATGAACATCACCATCGACAAGTCGTATTCAAGTTCAAGATAATTATCATAAAACGCCACATTCTGTTCGGGATCGAGAACTTCGAGTAGTGCTGATGCCGGATCGCCGTGTATATCGCGACCGACCTTATCAATTTCATCAAGAACAAATACCGGATTCGATGATTTGGCTTTACGGATACTCTGTACAATTCGGCCTGGCATGGCTCCGATATAGGTTTTACGG
>CAYMQP010000184.1:0-7842 GCA_964392505.1 uncultured Bacteroidales bacterium | reverse complement strand
GAATCAACATAAGCCCAAAAATATCCTTTGTATCCATTCGTCCACAGAATGCTATCGACATATACATCAATGCCTACGTCGTTAAAAGCAAGATCCCCGGCATTATCGAAATTGAGCCCAAAGGTATCGGCCGACAGGGTTTCGAATACCATAAGACTGTCGCATAATACTGGTTGAGTATAAACATGATTGACACTTAAAAATAAAGCCAAAACCGAAGCTAATAAATACTGTTTGAATTGTTTCATGATCTAATGTATTAATGAGTTCAAAATTTGAATACTTGGTAATATGGTGATAGAAAGAATAGGATCGGTTTGATTTGATATATCATATTTCGAATTAAAATTTATAACAAGTTAAAAAAAATATTCTATTTACAAGACAAACGTAGCTAAATACTTGAATAAATATAGGAGTAGAACAAGGTATATATAAACGACCACCCAATCTGACCCACAAGAAGCCAGATGATTTTGTTAAACCGGATCCCGTAATACTTCGTTGCCAGGAATGCGCCAACCGGAATGGAAAGCATTATGGGAGTAAGTACAGCGATTCCGGGTAACCCGTATTTCGACTTTATTAATACCAGTAAACGATTACGCCGGGTAAACTTGCGTTTTGGATAGGCATTTCTACGAATTTTAGGTACAATGTATTTACTCCAAAGGAAGATAATGATCTTAGAGAGATATATGGATACTAATAAACCCAGTAATCCCCCGATGTTAGTAAAAATGATTGTTCTCCAGAATGAAAATTTCATACAAAATACAGCAACAGGAAATGTAAGTGCAAATTTCCAGGTGCAGCAAAGTATTACTGTAATTTCTTTCACTAACAGGAATGGTTGAAAGGTTGAAAAATTCAAGATTATGGAAAAAATTTGAAATAATCAAAAATCGGTTTTCGATAATTCATTTTCATGCATAAAAAGTCAATCAGCAAATAAGTAAAAATAGTCAAACAGCTATACAATATCTTAGTATCGATATGATAGAGGATAAAATGTATTTATCTTTAATTTTTAGAAATTTAATAGCAAATCCCAAAAAAAAGAAGGAGAGAAGCTTATACTTGCTAATCTCCTTCGCCCATTAATCCTAAATCAGGGATTATCTATGAAAAAGTTGTAAAATTCATTGTTTAATAAAGGAGCAACATTGTACTGTTGTACTCCCGACAATACGAAGTATATAATACCCTTTTGGTAGCTCTTCAATATTAGTCTGAAAGTGACTTATGCCAGATGGCATACCATCAAGTTCTTTAGAGATAACCTCAACACCATTCAATTGCAATATTTGCAAACTAAGATTATCATATTCACTTAGTTTGAAATTTAACATAATTTGATCATCTGCAGGATTTGGATAAATTGTTAGAGCCTTTTGTGTGTTCTGTTTATTATCTTCGATCAACATTGTTGGTATCTCAGCAATGGCAATTCCATTTTTAAGAAAATCCCATATAAGATCTGTTGCCGATATTTTCATTGTAGTCTGATTGTTAACCGGCCAGGCATGCTGGTTCCAGGGCAGGGTATAAAACATGATCATGGTATCGTTTTCTGTATTTTTCCACATTTCCCCGATATAACTCTGGTCATTGCAAACGGTATCCGGAATATCGATGCAGTCATTAACCAAAAGCCAATAATTAAGTGCATTGTTTCTGACATTGGAATAGTTAACAGCAGGATCATTTCTGGCATGCAGATGTATCATCCGAACCGGATTTGTTTCAACTTCCGGTTCAAAGGTCACCATACCTCCAACAGTACCAATAGCATCAATCAATCCATCAGTTTCGAATGCCATACGGTTGGCCATACCACACCCATCCGAGAATCCTACCATAAAAACCTTGGATGAATCGATAGGAAAGCGCTCAAACATTGTATCTATAACTGCTTTACAGTAGCCTATATCGTCGGGTTTATCTTCTTCCATGAAGTAATTCCAGCTTAAATCGGGTGGCGGACCCACATAATGAAGGTAGACTACAAAAAAGTGTTCGTAATTCGATTTCACACTAAAACCAGTGATCTCTTCCATTATTTCTGCATTCTGGTCCCAGCCATGAGCAGCAAGTATAAGCGGATATCGTTCATTCTCATCGAGTGATGTAAAGAAACGACTTGGAATTTGAATCTTGAAATCGCGATTTCGCGGTCCTTCTATTATTGTATCATATATTGTGTATGTTTTATTAATTCCGGTTGAAAAGAATTCCCATATCCGGTTGGTTGTCCCCAGTCGTGAATTAATATTCCACTGGTGACCTCCTGTTTCACTCAAATATAAAATGATATTTGCTAAACTGTCGTCCGATGGATAGAGGATACCTGTAATTCTGCTATCATTTCGAAAAGTATCAGGTTCAGCTGTAATGTTATTGTATGTTTTCCACTCATCGAGTAAGTCGAATACTGACGGATACTCCCACATACCATTGATATTAACAGCATTATCATCGAGTGCATGAATATGCATAATAGGTATTGATACCGAGGGGGGGTCAACATCCATAGCCAATAAGCCGGCCACAGCTGCATAACCATTGATTTTTTCTGACAGAACCTGAGCAAGAGCATAACCCATTATAGCGCCATTAGAAAAACCAGTAAGAAATACCTGATCAGAATCGACAGGATATTCTTCGATAAGTGTATCGATTAGAGCCGAAATAAAACTAATGTCGTCGGAACCTTCGCTAACAGCCGGATCACAGCAAGCTCCGGCATTCCACGAATTACCAATGCCCTGAGGATATACAGCGATAAAATTATCATGGTCGGCTTTATCGCTGAACCCAGTATATGATTCAAATTGGGCTGCCGTACTTCCAAGCGAATGAAGTGCAATTACCACTGGAACATCCTGACCGGACGGTAGATTATTGGGTACGTGTATCACAAAAGTTCGATCGATACCACCTACATTTATAGTTTGTGCACTAATCAAATTAAATAAGAAAATAAGGGGTACAATACTTGATGTAAGTTTTAAGTTTTTCATGACAGGTTAATTTTATATATAATACAATTCATCGCTAGATATCCCGTATTCCTATAAAATAATTTGGCAATTATTTGATTAATAAGTAATAATTATAAAACCAGATAAATCGCTAAATATCAGATTTATCTGGTCATATAACAGCGATAAAATACTTAATGAAAATTAAGGTTCTTAATTATTGGGATTCCTTATGTTCCAAATAAAAAATTCGTAGCCAAAATACCCGAGATATTTCTTTACAATTTCATGTTCGCGTTCTAAACCACTAAAAGTATCCTGAGCCTCCTGTACTGAAGCCTATTTCGTTTTTAGAGTTCGCAAAACCTGCTCCTGAGGTAATATGTATTCTTTTGGCCAGCCATCATCAGGAAGTGTGAAATGCGTGATTAGACGATAGCCTTATCCAATATCAAGTATTTCAGGCTGGGAGGGAAGATGGTTTTTAATATAGTCAAACGCTTTTCGTGTCGATACGTTTTGTCCGGGACCCTGACGGGGTATATTTTCAAAAACTTCGTAAAAATATTTATTCATGACGTTAAATCATTAAATTGTATAATTAGTAAACAACATGTAAATAATTAATTATAAATAATATATTGAAAATAATAACAACAAGATAGTAACCTCAAATTCTATTAATGAAGAGGTATATTAATTTATCTGATGCCACGTTGCCTTTGGAAAAAGTCCGATCGGACTATCTCACACGTATCGAATGTAATGTAGTCATAAAGTAATATTAGTATAAAAATAGCACATTAATTTTCTCCCGCAAAACCTATTTTAAGCTGCGTCAAATCATCACATAATCTTTAAGACTTCACTACTGGCAAATAAGAAGTCTTTCCGATTATATATTTTTTAATCAGTTTACATTCAGGCTACAGCCAGCTGTTGTTTATAAAAATCGCGGGGACTGTATCCTGTTTCGCGCTTGAAACACTTTCGGAAGGTCTGTACACTATCATATCCACAAGCGTGGCTTACTTCAATCACAGTGTATACGCTTTGCTGGAGCAATTTTTTTGCCTTGGCAATACGTTTTTTAATTATGTACTGGTAGGGAGTACAACTGCATAACTCGCTAAAAACACGAATAAAATGGTACTCCGACATACAGGCAATGTCTGACATTACATTTATATCGATATTGTGATTTATATTTTTATCGATATAATTGATAACTTTTTCAATCCTCCTTTGAAGATCGTTACGTGTAACCTCCTTTTTGATGTTTACGCGCCTTTCGGAATGTAAGGTTGTTTGCATGATATTAATATTATTCGGTCTCGGCGCCAAATAATAAAAAATCCCGTATTAAAAAAATGTGGAATTTGTGTGTGGTATTGTTTTTCAAATAAGTGGCAGGAAAAACTTTATGTATGGATCAGGGCATAAATTCTGTCATCCGAATCAAAAATTCTTCCTTTTTTCTTCGAGGTATGGAAATTAAGGTACCATCGATCATTTCAACAGTACCACCATCGATACGACGATACATCGATACAAGCTGCATATTTATCAGGTAAGATTTGCTGACACGGTAAAAATCAGATTTACTGAGCTGTAATTCAAACTCTTTAAGGAGTCGTGACAGCATGATTGATGATCCGTCGGTTAGTTTTACCTTACTGTAGCTACCATCCGCTTCAACATATATAATGTCGGCAGGATCGATATAACGGATCCCTTCTTCGGTCGATAAGGAAAGTTTCTTTGTTTGATTGTGTTTTAACGTTTCAAGTAACGATTTAATATTATCTGCTGAAAAATCTGATTTATAAGATTTTAAGCTTACTCTTGATAGCGCTTCTTCCAATTCATCAGGTTGTACTGGTTTTAAAAGATAATGAATGGCATTGAACTTAAATGCGTCGATAGCATATTGATGGTATCCGGTGGTAAAAATAAGTTTGAAAGTAATTTTATCAAGTTTCGAGAGAAGTTCAAAACCCGTTTGGTCACCAAGTTCAATATCGAGAAAAACAAGTTCAGGCGTCACTTTTGCAATCAATTCAATACCCTCGTCAACTGAGGTGGCTGAACCTCTGATATCGATATCGAATTCAGACTTATGCAACAGGCTTACCAAATATTCGATTGCCTGGGGTGAATCATCGATGATGATGGTTTGAAGCATGTGGATTTATATGTACTTAATTAAATAGTAAAAACAGAGTCATTCTGAATAAATGACAGGTAAATCTAGTTCTACCCTTGTACCAGAGCGGGTTCCACTAAGTTTTTGAGCCGATGAATATTTCAGTATAAAATCTTTACTATAATAGAGCCCAAGCAATTGAAGCCGCTTTTGCAACAAATTTGTGGCCATGGATTTATGCTTTTTCATAATTCCGCTTTTTTCTGCGAGATAATTTTTTGAAACCTTGATCCCGACACCGTTATCTTCCACAATACAATGTAAAATACCATTTTTGTGTTGAATACCTAAATAAATCTTGCCTTTTTCATCTAGAGTAGCAATGCCATGTTTTATGGAGTTTTCCACAATAGGCTGAAGCAAAAAGGCCGGTATTTGATAATGTTGCTGATCGATTTCATTTTCAATTTCAATCTGGAGGTCGAAGGGTGTCTGGAACCGAAGGGCTTCCAGGTCGGCATACAATTTCAGGAATTCGATCTCGTCAGCAATAGATACGGTTGCGTGTTGTGAATTGTTAAGAGCTGTTCGCATTAATTGAGCAAACTTCTGAACGTATTTCATGCCTTCCTCACGCTCATTCTGATCGAGAAAATATTGAATGGATGTTAGGGTATTGAAAATAAAATGCGGATTCATTTGCTGACTCATCGATTTCTGCATGTACTGGAACAGATCGGTTTGAAGTTTCTGAACACGCTGCTTTTGCTTAAGCCTGAATATATAAATCAGTATAATGGCAATAATAACTATAATTATAAATCCTGTTATAGCTGCATTCCGGTATTGCTTTTGTTGTTTAAGTTCAGCTTCGTAGGCCTGACTTTTTTGCTTGTTAAGCAATTCCTGTTCACCTTGTACCTTATCGAATTCGTATTGCATTTCCATGCGGGTAATTTCTTCGATTTTGCTTTCGTGGAATAAGCTGTCATTTGCTTGAAAAAACTCCTTATGAGCTACCAGGGCTTCCTTATAGAGCCCCTGCTTTTCGTAGACTTCCGATAACAATTCAGTTGTATTTCTTATACCTAGAATATATCCTATTTCCCTTGATGTTTTAAGTGCGCGATTTAAATATTGAATAGCTTTCGTGTTTTGGTTCGTAGCATGATATACCTGACCAATACCAAATAATGAATTATAGATAGCAAAATAGTGATTCTGCTTGGTAGCTATTTTGTTTGCTTTCATATGATATTGGAGGGATTGTTTATATTTCCCTTGTCTAAAATATAAACCACCAGCATTGGTAAGAATAAGCGCCAATGCCTGAGAATTATCAGTTTCCTTGGCATATTGCTCAGCTGTTGTGTAGTATTTTAGGGATCGCTGAAAACTATCGAGATGGGAATATGCAACGGCCAGGTTAATAGTAACCGTGATTAAATCGTTTTTATAATCAAGTTTTTCAAGAAGCCTTTTGGATACCTGTAGGTAAGGAAGGGCTTTTTCAGCAAAATTCTGACCCAGATACACACTTCCTATATTGTTATTCAGGTATGCGAGTTCATCCATTCTGTTAGTTTCTTCGGCCAGGCGAAGTGCCCTAAAATAATACTTTAACGTTTCTTCATCTTTACCCAAATGTCTAAAGGGTATTCCTATGGTTCTCAAAACCGTAATTAACAGTGTCGTATCCCCGATTGTGTTACATATATTAAGAGCTTTTTGATGATATTCGATGGATTTGATAAAGTCTCCTTTTTCGCGATAGGTTATGCCTATTCCATTATATATTTCTCCCAGTTTGTCTTTGCATTTAACTGTATCCAGTATTTCAAGTGCCTTATTGTAGATTAACAGGGATGAATCGAGTTTATTCAATTCATAATACATATAGGCAAGATTATCGTAAGCCATGGCTTTATGGCATTTGTAAGTAATATGATTTGCCAGTGCAACAGCCTCTTTGGCTATTTCAAAGGCTTTTTTACGATCGTATTTTTTAACCAGACTGCTTAAACTTATGATATAGTAAAGTTTTACAGTATCTTCTTCGGTATGGTCAATAAGATACCGTACACTGTCGACACTTCTTTGAATTTGGCCGCGGCAGGGAATCAGCTCAAAAAAAATCAGAAAACCTAAAATTGATATCCTGATTAAGATTTTCAATTTATAGTTTTAAATAAATATGTAGCAATTATTTTATAATTATACAATTAATTGAAGCTTTTCACTGAATTAAATTAGCAATTTTTTATACTTCGTGGAATAACAGTTGCGGTTAAATGCAAAAAAGAGCGATTGTAAAGTTGAGATCGCTCTTTTATATAACCAAATCCTATTTTCGAATTTATTCTTCTCCGCTGCCGGTAACTAATTCTTTATTATTGCCTTTGTTTGCAAGCACTTTAATGGTGATTTGTTCGTTCTTCTTGTTAAATCCGACAGATATGATATCTCCTTCTTTAATTTCCGATTTAATAAGTACCTCAGCCATCGGATCTTCAAGAAACTTTTGAATAGCCCGCTTCAAAGGACGGGCACCAAACTGAATATCGTATCCTTTTTCTGCAATAAAGTCTTTAGCGACATCGGAAAGTTTGATCTTATAGCCAAGATTATTTATTCGTTTGTATAAACCTTCGAGTTCGATATCGATTATTTTGAAAATATCCTCTTTAGTGAGGGCATTGAATAATACTACAT
>CAYMQP010000183.1:0-7906 GCA_964392505.1 uncultured Bacteroidales bacterium | reverse complement strand
GATTGTGTGTGGTATTATTGCCATCTGCAGCATGATACTTCCGGGATTATCAGGTTCGTTTGTACTTATTCTTTTAGGCAACTATCAACTGGTTGTTATAAAAGCAGTAAATGATATCAGACTCGAAATTCTTTTACCTGTATTGATTGGAGCTATTGTCGGACTTATTGCATTTTCGCATCTTTTATCATGGATATTTAAGAAATTCAGAAATGAAACCATAGCTACTTTAACGGGTTTTATTTCAGGGTCATTAATAATTTTGTGGCCCTGGAAAAAATCGTTTGATATGAATGGAAACGAAATTGCTACCAATGCATATGGTACTTTTATCGATAATTATGGAAATATATTAGGCGATATAAAAGTATATGGTTATGACCATATACTGCCTGATAAAATTGATCATGTTGTTATCTGGGCCGCCATTTTTGTAGTTGTTGGTATAATTTCCATTTGGCTTATGGAAAAATTTGCCGGAGAAAATAAGTCATACGAAAAAGTATGAGAAAATTTGGTTTGATAGGATTTCCATTAGAACATAGTTTTTCACAAGACTATTTTGCCAGGAAGTTTGCATCGGAACACTTGGATGATTGCATTTATGAGAATTATCCCATTGATGATATTTATAGGATTAGTAGAATCATTATGGATAATCCCGATTTGAAAGGATTGAATGTCACAATTCCATATAAACAGCAAGTTCTAAAATTTATCGATGTAATCGACAAAGAAGCTTCAGAAATAGGAGCTGTTAATACTATAAAAATTGTATGGAACAAAGCAACATTTAAACTCTATGGTTATAATACTGATATATATGGGTTTGAAAAACCTTTGCTGGAAAAATTCAAACCCACCATACATAAATCGGCACTCGTATTGGGTACTGGTGGTGCTTCAAAAGCTGTGATTTATATTTTAAAAAAATATGCCATTGCTTATAAGTACGTTTCGAGGAAACCAGTAAGTACCAAAATTTTGTCATATAATGATTTAACCCCAGAGCTAATTCATAATTACAAAATAATTATAAATACGTCTCCAGTGGGTATGTATCCCAATGTTGATCAATGTCCGGCAATTCCTTATGCTGCTATCGGACCCGATCATATTTTATACGATTTGGTTTATAATCCGGAAATGACTTTATTCCTGCGCAAAGGAGAAGAAAAAAAGGCAACCTTTATTACCGGATTGCCAATGTTGTATATTCAGGCAGAAAAATCCTGGGAAATCTGGAATAGTTGACTTTAATAAACTTTGAAAGCCATCTCGTTAAGTTTGGAGCTGAGTTTAATATTATACTTCTCAGCATTAACGGGGCTTAATTCAAATTTTAGTTTATCTCCAACAACAACAAAATTTATTGCCGAACCTGCTACAATAGCTTCATTTTTTTCAGTTATAATTAGAGTACTCTTATTAGCTATCTGAGGCAAAATATTAGGCATGTATTTTGTTTCGGAAAACGGAATGAAAAGAATATGGCAGGTTGATATTTCGGCAGGTGATCCAAAATTCTTAATAGTAATTGGTTGTGCTCCTACTTGTTTGCCTGAAGTGAAAGTCTTCAGTTGATTTAAAATGGGAGCTGTTCCAAGTACACCTATTACAAAAGGTCCGGTTTTATAATTTGCAGGCCATTCAATCAGACGTGAAAAATTATAGATAAATAAAGCTTCAGCTCTTGAAATATCAGTTTGGGAAGACGCAACAAATGGTAGTAACACAAGAAAAATAATCACCCCAATCTTTCTCATCGTATTTTAGTTTTAGATGATTTAACGGTTAAAATAAACATTTGTTTCCTATTTTCTTTAAAAAGATATAAACATAAAAAGTCCTACAAAGGGTATGGGTACTCAATCTGGTGTAAAAAAAGTCCTTGGGCTGGAGCTGATTCTCCTGCACACGAACGATCTTTTAGTTCGATAATTTCTTTAAATTGTTCAATAGTTAACTTTTTACGACCCATTAATACCAAAGTTCCAACAATAGCTCTTACCATATTGCGCAAAAACCTGTCCGCCTTAATGTTATAGATCAGCATATTTTCGACCATAGACCATCCGGAAGCGATAATGTGGCAAATGTTAGTTTTATTATCCGAATGGAGTTTGCTGAATGTAGTAAAATCGCTATAATCAAGTAGCATTTGTGAACTTTCCTGCATCGAATCTACATCGAGTTTCTGAAAAATTGGCCAGGAATAATCGTTCCAAAATACATTTTTATTGGTAGAAATATAGTATTTGTATGTTCGCGAAGAAGCATCATACCTGGCATGTGCATCGGGTGTAACCGGAATTATACGTTTTATTGCAATATCGGAAGGAAGAAAAAGATTCAGCTTTCGTGTTAATAAGTGTAGTTTGTTTGAAATGTCTTCGGGTAAATCGAAATGAGCAACAAAATGCTGTGCATGTACTCCGGTATCGGTTCGGCCTGCACCTAGTGTTTCAACCTGGTGTTTTAACAAAATACTCAGTTTTTCATTTACCTCGGCTTGTACTGTACGTGCATTCGTTTGAACCTGCCAACCATGGAAATTTTTGCCATTATATTGTAATTCAACGAAGTAACGAAAATGCATTCTTTTAATTTTGGTTTGAAGATAAAGTATTTTGTTGATTACCTGTAAAATTTATGTCTTCAGGAATAAGCTAACAGATTAAGTTTTTTAAACACTATATAAATTCACTTAACATTTTTTAACATAATATCAGCAGGCTATGCTATTTATTAATGATTTTTTAGAATTTGATTACTGGGGAAGGGCAGTAAAATTATTACTTTCGGACTCTAATTTTTAATAGGAATAAAAAGGATCGATTATGAATAAAGTGAGTATTAATATTCAGGAACTTAATGAGAAAATAAAGCAGGAAAGCTCTTTTGTAGATGTGGTTAATATGGAAATGGGAAAAGTTATTGTTGGTCAGAAACACCTGGTCGATAGTTTACTTATTGGCTTGTTGTCGGACGGTCACATTCTTCTTGAAGGTGTTCCCGGCTTGGCAAAAACGTTGGCTATAAATACCCTGGCTACCATTATAGATGCCAAATTCAGCCGAATTCAATTTACTCCCGATCTTCTTCCTGCCGATTTGATAGGAACCATGATTTATAGCCAGAAAAAGGAAGAGTTTGTTGTTAAACAAGGCCCTATATTTGCCAATTTTATTCTTGCTGATGAGATTAATCGTTCGCCTGCTAAGGTACAAAGTGCATTACTGGAAGCAATGCAGGAAAATCATGTCACCATTGGTAGTGAAACCTATATACTTCCCCAGCCTTTCATGGTAATGGCGACTCAAAACCCGATTGAACAGGAAGGTACCTACCCTTTACCTGAAGCACAAATGGATCGTTTCATGCTAAAAGTTGTACTCGACTATCCTAAAAAAGATGAGGAGCGTCTTATTGTGAGGGAAAACCTTGAATTTGTGTTTCCTACGGCAAATAAAACCCTTAAGCCAGAAAATATAATCAAGGCCAGGGAAATTGTCAAGGAAGTCTATATGGACGAAAAGATAGAAAACTATATACTCGACATCGTTTTTGCCACCCGGTATCCCGATAATTATAATTTGGCGAAGTTTTTGTCAATGATAAATTATGGGAGCTCTCCCCGTGCAAGTATTAATCTGGCAAAAGCGGCTAAAGCATTTGCTTTTATTAAACGGAGAGGCTATGTAATTCCCGAGGATGTAAGAGCTGTATGCCACGATGTAATGCGCCATCGTATGGGTCTTACCTATGAAGCTGAAGCCGAAAACATCACCTCGGAGGATATCATAACTGAAATTTTGAATACAGTTGAAGTACCGTAAAATCTGAACTATAACCATGAATGGTTTCTTGAAATACTTGCTGATTCTCTTACCAATGATCACTTTATGTTATCGCGGTATAGCACAAAACTTTATTGGAATGCATAAGGATGAAATAATGCATGTTATGAAAGAAACTCAGAAAAACTGCAAATTGAATACATCAACAGTTAATCCGTACTATAAATACCTGAAGTATGAAGATAAGATTAATGAAATCACTATACTGTATTTTCTTTCCGATGATGATAAGTGCACACTCGTAAGAAAAATGTGTGATTATTCGAACATTAATGATATTCTTAGTGAGCTTAACGAAACATACAAATCGACAGGTAAAAATACTTGGGAATATGAAGATAAGGGTAAAACCTATAGTGTGATCCTTACGGAGGAAGACTGGTTTTTCACAGTAGCAACCCGATTAAAAGAGTAAAGGATTAAATATGGATACTTCCGAGTTGTTAAAACGGGTAAGACGAATCGAAATTAAGACCAAAGGTCTTACACAACAGATATTTGCCGGAGAATACCACAGTGCTTTTAAAGGCAAAGGAATGGCGTTTAGTGAAGTACGTGAATACCAGTATGGAGACGATATAAGGAACATCGACTGGAATGTTACGGCCCGGTTTAACCATCCGTATATAAAGATATATGAGGAGGAGAGGGAACTCACAGTTATGCTTCTTATCGATGTGAGTGGTTCGAGAGAATTTGCGAGTCAGGTGCGGCTGAAAAAAAACCTCATTACTGAAATTTCGGCTGTTTTGGCATTCTCTGCTATATCGAATAACGATAAAATCGGAGTAATACTCTTTAGCGATCAGATTGAAAAGTTTATTCCTCCTAAAAAAGGAATACAGCATATTCTTCGGATAATAAGGGAGTTGATATATTTCGAACCTAAAAATCGCGGAACGAATATAAGTGGAGCAGTAGAATACCTTATTAATGCCATCAAAAAGAGAAGCACGGCATTTTTAATTTCCGATTTTATCGATGAAGGTTATGAAGATGCTTTGAAGATAGGAAATCGCAAACACGATATTATAGCACTTCGGGTGTACGATAATCGTGAAGCAACTTTACCCAATGTAGGAATGATTTACATGAAAGATGCTGAAACGGATAAAATGGTATGGGTCGATTCTTCACTTCGCAATGTGCGTGAAAGTTATACTCGTTACTGGCAACAAAAATCTACTCATACATACGAGCTTTTCAGAAAACTAGGGATCGACTATGCCGATATTGCTACACATGAAGATTATGTTAAACCTTTAATGACCTTATTTAAAAAAAGAGCCTGATAATCTTAATGATTGTGGAAAGAAGGGTAATTTTCATCATAGGATTTTTCATTATATCGGGTGCGAGTACATTATTCGCACAAAAACTCTCAGTTGAAACACGCATCGATACAAATATTATAACGATTGGCGATCAGATTAATCTGAATTATACGCTCGAAAAAAAGAAAGAAATCATCACACACCTGCCAGTATTTACCGATACACTGACAAAAGGTATAGAAATCATCGGAGATCCATTGATTGATTCCTCATTTACAAAAGACCATCTTTTGAGAATAAGCGTTGATCTTACCATATCCTCATTCGATACAGGAATTTATTATATACCGCCTCAACCTATCATTTTTCACGATGAAGACTATGCCGATACGCTGCTTTCAAGAGCCACATACCTTATGGTCAGAGGAGTTCCTATCGATACAACATATGCCATTCGCGATATCAAAGGTTATGAGCCTATGCCTTTAACGATTCGTGAAGTACTAATCTATTCAGGATCATTGCTGCTTTTGGTAGCTATTGTATTCTTTATTTTCTATTATTTGAGAAGAAGAAAAGAAGAAAAACCGCTTTTTAAACCACTAAAACCTGAAGAACCACCTTATATTACTGCTTTGCGCGAGTTGGATAAACTTAAAGCACAAAAACTTTGGCAGCAAAAACAAATCAAAGAATATTATACACGGATCACATATATTATCCGATGGTATATCGAGAAACGTTTTTTAATACAGGCTCTTGAACAAACTTCGGAGGAAATATTACTGCATATAAAACAGTTAGGCATCGACGATATTAATTATGTGAATCTTGAAAGCTTGTTGAACCTTGCCGACCTTGTAAAGTTTGCCAAAGGGGAACCCGACCCAGAACAGAATATACTTCATCTCGAGAATGCATATGAATTTATTAAGAAAACCAAACAAGTGGTTTCAGAAACCGCGATAATGGAAGAGAACAATAACTAATTGTATTGTTGAATTATGAATAATGTTGTATTTGCATATCCTCAGGTTTTTTACTTGTTATTGCTATTAATTCCATTAGTAGTCTGGTATTATTTCAAACAGCGTTCAGTACCTTCTGTTCAGGTGAGTTCAACAGCTTCGGTCGAGAAGCTACCTATTCCTTTCCGACAGTATCTCAGGCATGTGCTTTTTGGGCTAAGGCTATTGATGTTGGCACTCTTGATAGTTATTCTGGCACGACCTCAATCGTCGAATAGCTGGGAAAATGTAAGTACTCAGGGTATCGATATTGTTTTGGCAATAGATATTTCGAGCAGTATGCTTGCACAGGACTTGAAGCCTGATAGGCTTGAGGCCTCAAAAAATGTCGCTATCGAATTCATTGCTGGACGACCTAACGATCGCATTGGCTTGGTAGTGTTTAGTGCCGAGAGTTTTACTCAATGTCCTCTTACTACCGATCATGCAGTGCTGATTAATCTTTTTAAGGATATTAAAAGTGGGATTATCGAAGATGGTACTGCTATTGGAGTTGGTTTGGCAAACGCTGTCAAGCGATTAAAAGACAGTGAGGCCATTAGTAAAGTAATAATTCTTCTTACCGATGGTGTTAATAATCAGGGAGTTATCGATCCTCTAACGGCTGCCGAATTAGCTAAAGCTTTCAATATCAGAGTATACACTATCGGAGTGGGAACGGAAGGAACCGCACCATACCCGATGCAGGATATGTTTGGAAGAAAATATATGGCTTCAATGCCTGTTGAGATTGATGAAGAAATCCTTCAGCATATATCAGATATTACCAATGGCAAGTATTTCAGGGCTACCGATAATAATAAATTACGTCAGATTTATTATGAAATTGATAAGATGGAGAAATCCAAGATTAATGTAAAGGAGTTTAGCAGGAAGGAAGAGGAATATTTACCTTTTGCTATAGCAGCTTTTATTATTTTGCTATGCGAATTTTTAATTCGAAAGCTGTTTTTACGTTCTGTTCCATAAAAGAAAAAGTTATGTTCAGATTTGCCAATAGTAATTTGTTGTACTTGTTTTTTCTGATTCCTTTGTTTATCGCTCTGTATATTGTATTGTTTAATATGCAGCGAAGAGCCACACGCCGGTTCTTGGATGCTCGCTTTTTTGATGAACTTATACCGTTGCGCTCACCTGCCAGAAGCCATACTAAATTTATAATTTTTTTATTTGCTCTGGCATCGCTAATAATAGCGCTTGCACGACCACAATTTGGCTCAAAGCTGGAGGAGGTGAAGCGTGAAGGAATAGAAATGATAGTTGCACTTGATGTTTCACGAAGTATGCTTGCCGAAGATATCAAACCAAATCGTCTTAAAAGAGCAAAACAAGCTATAACCACCCTAATAAACAGGATGCAGGATGATAAAATAGGAATGATAATTTTTGCTGGCGATGCATACACACAATTGCCCATAACAACCGATTATATTTCGGCAAAGATATTTTTATCGAACATAAACACTGAAATAGTTTCAAAACAGGGTACGGCAATTGCTTCGGCTGTTGAACTGGGGACGAAATCGTTCACTCAGGATACAGAGGCAAGTAAGGTGATAGTAATAATTTCCGATGGTGAAAATCACGAAGGCGATGCAGTTGAAGCAGCAAAACTAGCTGCAGAAAAAGGAATCAAAATTTACACTATAGGTATGGGTTCTACAAAAGGTGCTCCAATTCCTATTTCACGAGGTATGGGAGTCCAGCCAGGTTTTTTAAAAGATCGACAGGGAGAGGTTGTGAT
>CAYMQP010000182.1:0-7911 GCA_964392505.1 uncultured Bacteroidales bacterium | reverse complement strand
TGCATCATTATGTCATCTTCTGCATAAAGAATTCTCATTACGCTTCATAAAAGTCACGATTGAAGATTTGAATTAGCTGGTTAATTTTTTCATCAACGCTGTCGATCAAAGCCGGGATGGATTCAAGATTCTCATTTTTCTTGGTATATTCTTCAATTAGCATTAGGTCCGACTCCAGTTGTTTCGCACCTAAAAAAGATATTCCTGGAATAACCCGGTGAGTTTCCTTGCTGAGAGCTTCAATGGCCTGATCGTTGAATAATTTCCTGGCTTTAAGCAGGTATTCCGGAGCAACCTCTTTAAATGTTGAAATCATTTCCCGGATAAAATCCGTATCACCGCCTGAAATTTTATTCAAAAAAGCAAGATCGTATAATTTTTCTTCTGCCATGGTATTGAGTCAAAATTTGCTACAAAATTGCTAAAAAAACAACATACTCATCAGAAACTTATCACTGCTTTATTGACAATTTTAAGTTAATTGGATTAATTTTTGCATTAATGTAGTTGTTATATTATTTTCGCAAATTATTTTTATGTGACTGAAATTGAGTTAGCTAGTAAAAAATACGCTATGAAAACACGAAAGTTGAAATATTTTATACTCATTGTTGTGTTGTTTTCTGGGAGCTTTACGGTTTTCAGCCAACGGAGTAAAATATTTGAAAATCCTAATTACGGTGCCGACAGCGCCTCACGAATGGAATGTGCTAGTAATCTTTCCATTATGAATCAGTATGTTAAAATTAATACGCTGGAATATGCCTTCGATTCGTGGCGTTACTGTTTTTATAACTGTCCGAAAGCAAGTAAAAACATCTATATTCACGGTGCAAAAATCTTGAGGTTTAAAATTGAAAATGAATCAGATCCCGAGCTTCAAAATGCCTGGATCGATACGCTCATGCTCATGTATGATCAGCGTATTGAGTATTTTCAGCAACCCGGATATGTTTATGGCATGAAAGGGATTGATTTGTTACGTTATCGTAAGGAAGCTCTCAAAGAAGCTTATGGTTACCTCGAAAAATCGGTTGATATACGTGAGGAAAAGGTAGATGAGTCTGTTGCCGTTACTTTTATATCAACTAGCTATGCTTTGTTACAACAAGGATTGATTGGGCCGGATGTCATGATTGATAACTACGTGAAAATAATGAACCTGCTGGAAGAAAAAATAGCTAGCGGCGATAAGGATTCTAAAATACCACAAGCTATTGAAGGAGTTGAAAAAATATTCGCTGAAAGTGGGGCTGCCGATTGTGAATCGTTAATCAATATTTTTACCCCCAAATTCGAAGAAAATCCTGATGATGTTCAGTTTCTGAAAAGGGTAACTTCATTACTTGCACAAACAGGTTGCGAAAAATCGGAATTATATGCTCAAACAGCTGAAAAACTCTATAGTCTGGAACCATCGCCTGAAGCTGCTGCAAAATTAGGCGGATTGTTTGCTGTAAAAGAAGAATACGGCAAAGCCAACTCTTACTATACGAAAGCAGTTGAAGGTGAAACAGATATCGACAAAAAAGCACTATACTACTATCAATTAGGAAAAGTCGCCTTTCAATCTAAAAACTTTCCTGCTGTTAGAAAATACTGCCAATCGGCTATCAATCTTAAGAACGACTATGGTGAAGCATATATTCTAATTGGATCGGCTTATGCTGCGAGTAGTTCCATTTGCGGAAATAACGATTTTGAAAAGCAGACTGTTTACTGGGCAGCTGTCGATAAATTTACTAAGGCAAAATCGGTTGATCCGACTATTAAAGAAATTGCCGAGGAACAAATTAAGGCTTATTCGCAGCGTTTCCCGAATAATGAAAATGCATTTTTCAACGGCTATACCGATGGCCAAACCTATACCGTAGGTTGTTGGATAAACGAATCCACTACCGTACGAACAACCAAATAAAAGACTATCGTTTGAAAATCTAAGTCCAATAAAGCTAAAAAGCAGAAGCCGCTTCAAATACAATAATCTAAGCGATTGTTCTACCGTGGAGTTGAAACGGCCTCAATTGGATAAGTTACCCGTATAATACAACTACTGAGCTTCAAACTTATATCCGACGCCTTTAATGGTCTTTATCCGGCTTTCACCAATTTTTTCTCTCAATTTTCGAATGTACACATCGATAGTCCTGTCACCTACAAAAATATCGGTACCCCAGAGCTGATCGAATATCTCTTCACGGGTAAAAACTCTTGAAGGCTTGGATGTTAATAGTATTAATAGTTTAAACTCCTTACGGGGAAGCATAAGTTCTTTATTTCCTCGAAAAACGAGATGCTTTTCCTGATCGATTATCAGATCGTTAAACTGAATGGTTTCCTCATCATTATTTGTCTGGACTTGCCTGGCACCGTATCGCCGTAAAATGGCATATAAACGCGAAATCAGTACTTTAGGTTTAACAGGTTTGGTAATAAAATCGTCGGCGCCTGCATTAAATCCGGCTATTTGAGAGTAATCTTCCGAACGTGCAGTTAACATAGCAATTAGAATGTGGTTGAAAAGCGGATTTTCACGAATCCTCTCACAAACTTCAATTCCATCCATTCCAGGCATCATAATATCGAGTAAAATTAAATGAGGAGACAGATCCGACAGCATATCAAGTGCATCTTTTCCGTTATTAACTGTATGAACATTAAATCCTTCCTTTCGAAGATTATATGAAAGAAATTCTACAATATCAATATCATCGTCAACAACTAGTATTTTATAATTGTTGGATTTCATACACTTTCTTGCCAAAAACATAATAAAATAAATACTAATCTTCCATAAGGACGTTAAGAAAAAATTACTTATTTCGGAACAGATTTTAATTTTAAATTAACAAGCTTTAGATAAAATTAACATTAGCTATTATTTTTCGAGTGTAAAGGTTATTTTTAGGACGTAAAAAAAACTAGAATGGAAAAAGTTTTTCTTATCATTATTGGGGTTCTATTTCTTCTCGCTATTTCTGATTTGATTGTAGGTGTTAGCAATGATGCTGTTAATTTTTTAAACTCTGCTATAGGAGCAAAGGTAGCCCCCCTCAGGGTAATACTTATGGTTGCAGCTGCCGGTATTCTTCTGGGTACAACTTTTTCAAGTGGTATGATGGAAGTTGCCCGAAAAGGCATATTCTATCCCGGTTCCTTCACTTTTTACAGCATCATGATAATTTTTATAGCTGTAATGCTTACCGATGTTATTCTCCTTGACTTGTTTAATACGTTTGGCTTACCTACTTCTACAACCGTATCTATTGTATTTGAATTACTTGGAGCTGCAGTCGGTATTGCCATCTTGACAATTTCCACTAAAGGTCAAGATTTTAGTGAAATGGGAAGCTACATCAATTCAGGCAAAGCACTTGCCATAATATCCGGTATTCTTATTTCTATAGTGGTGGCATTTACAGTTGGAGCCATCGTGCAGTATTTATCAAGATTATTATTCACTTTTCATTTCGAACGGACAATGAAGTATTTCGGGGCTGTTTGGGGTGGTATTGCGCTTACCTTTATTACCTATTTCATTTTAATAAAAGGAGCTAAGGGAACATCCTTTATGAGTGAAGAAAATATAAACTGGATTCTAAACCATACGGCATTAATACTGGGGGCCAGCCTTGTGGCATGGACAATAATTTTTCAGCTTCTTTACTGGATATTTCATTTCAATATACTGAAATTCATTGTTCTTGCCGGAACCTTTGCCCTTGCCATGGCTTTTGCAGGAAACGATCTTGTGAATTTCATAGGTGTCCCGCTGGCCGGTTTTGAGTCATTTAAAGTTTTTTCTGCTACTCAGGGAGTTTCTTCCGATTCATTTTTAATGTCATCCTTAGCAGGACAGGTAAAAACGCCGACATTATATCTTATAATTGCCGGATTAATTATGGTTATAACGCTCTGGTTAAGTCGTAAAGCTCGGGGTGTAACCAGAACCGAGATTAATTTAGGTAATCAGGATGTGATAAATGAACGGTTTGAATCAAGCATGGTAGCCCGAAGCTTGGTTCGTAATGCTATTAAGATAAACAAAGTTTTTCAAATAGTCCTTCCTAATTCTGTTCTTAAAAGGATGGAAAAACGGTTCGATCCTAAACCTTATAAGACCTATTTAAAAAAGAATCCGGGTGTTTCGTTCGATCTTATCAGGGCTTCGGTTAATCTTGTAGTTGCAAGTATTCTGATTGCCTTTGCAACATCGCTGAAACTTCCGCTCTCAACAACCTATGTCACTTTTATGGTTGCCATGGCAACGTCGCTTGCCGACGGTGCATGGGGAAGAGAAAGTGCTGTATATCGTATAACAGGGGTTGTAACCGTAGTCGGAGGCTGGTTTTTTACAGCTCTGAGTGCTTTTACCGTTTCATTAATAATAGCCCTGATTCTTTATTGGAGTCATCTCCTGGGCCTGGTGGTGCTGATTCCTCTTGCAATATTATTTGTTATAAAAACACATATATTTCATTCTAAAAAATCGAAAGAGGAACTTAAACAAAGTGAACAACTTAAAGTCACAGCCATTGATAGTAATAGTATTTATGAAAGGTGCTCTGCAAATGTGACCAGTTTACTTTTAGCGATATATAAAATACTAAACAGATCGATGGATTCGCTTATTAAGGAAAAACACAAGAAATTGAAAGAAGATGTCAAAACTGCAAAGCGATTGAGTAAAGAGGCTAAATTGTTGAAAAAGGAAGTACCTGTGACATTACAAAAACTTACTGAAGAATCATTCGAAAGTAGCCATAATTACGTTGAAATAATTGATTATATGCGGGAAGTAATGCATTGTGTTACCCATATTGTAAATCCGGCATATGATCATGTCGATAATAATCACTCCCCGCTTAGCAAATTTCAGGAAGATAGCGTAATGGAAATTATGAATGTGTTCCAGGGCTATATTAATGCTATAATTTCCTCAATAACGAATACGGAATTTTCAAAACAGGATAAACTGGTGAATAATGCTCAGAATATAAATGAACTAATTACCAAGATAAGGAAGAAACAATTAAAACTAATCAAGAAAGAACCGGGCAGCACCAGAACTAATATGCTATTTATGGATATATTGAATGAAATGAAAAATATGGTGTTACATATCAACAATATCTATAAAGCATTTCGAGATTTCTCAGAATATAACAGGAAAATATCAATTAATCTATTGCGAGCTCTTGAGAAAAACTAATCTGGCTTTATCAATATATTCAGATAAACAGATATAATAAAAATATTTAATACTTATTAAGGTTAAATCGCTTACGGATTTTTTTATTTCGTTTTTTATGCTTTATAACTTCCGATTCAATATAGAAGATAACTTCTTCCGCCATATTTTTTACAAGGTCTCCTACCCTCTCAAGTTTTGCAACGGTTCTGGCTATTAAAATCACATTGGAAATTTTATCTTTCGAATTTTTAAGGTAGTCTTGCATTATTACCGGAACTCTTTTATTGACTTTATCGATAAACTTATCTTTTTTGAATACTGTCTTAGCAATTTTAATATCATTGTTTTCAAGGGAAGTAATTACTTTATCAAGCATTACATCGATATCATCAAATAAGTCGGGAAGATGAATAAGTTTAATCATTTCCTTACTTAATGAGAGTTTATCGTCGTATAAAAAACTTGATATCCTGTAAGCATGATCACCTATTCTTTCGAGGCATCCCGACATTTTAAGAATCGCCATGGTTAAGCGTAAATCGGCAGCAACCGGTGCATGCAATGCAAGGAAATCCTCACACTCTCTATCTACTGTGAGTTCATAAGAGTTTACACGACTTTCTTTACGCATAACCTCACCGGCAGCATCCATATCATTAGTAAGCAGAGCTTCCTTGGTAAGTGTTAACTGATCTCTGACTAAGTCGACCATTTCAAGAAATATGTTTTTCAACCGGTCTATTTCATATTCAAGGGGAATCATAAGATTTTTTCAACTTAAGGTTTATCAAAATAAAAATACAATATTATTCCAGTATTTATCCAAAACGACCTGTTATATAGTTTTCAGTTCGTTCCTCTTTTGGACTGGTAAATATATCTTTTGTGGCACCCTCTTCGATAAGAGCACCTAAATAAAAAAATGCCGTACGATCGCTAACACGTCCTGCCTGCTGCATATTATGAGTTACGATAAGTATAGTGTACTCATTTTTAAGTTCAAAAATAAGCTCCTCGATTTTTCCGGTCGAAATAGGATCGAGGGCTGACGTTGGTTCATCCATCAAAATAATATTTGGTTCAACAGCTAATGTACGTGCGATGCATAAACGTTGCTGCTGGCCTCCTGAAAGTGCTAAAGCATTGCGTTTTAAATTATCTTTTACTTCATCCCATAAAACTACTTTTTGCAATGATGTTACCACTCTTTCTTGAATAAATGCTTTATCTTTTACGCCCTGTATTTTCAAGCCATAAGCTACATTTTCAAAAACCGATTTTGGGAAAGGATTGGGTTTCTGAAACACCATCCCTACGTCTTTTCTGAGTTTTTCAAGATTTATTTTTTCGGTATAGATATTTTTTCCATCAATATAAACTCCACCTTCAAGCCTGAACTCATCGATATAATCATTCATCCGGTTGAATACACGCAAATATGTTGATTTTCCACAACCTGAAGGACCTATCAGAGCTGTAACGGTATAGGGACGAATATTTAATGAAACATTTTTAATAGCCTGTATATCGCCATAGTAAACGTCCAAATTGCGTGTAATGATTTTATATTCCGAATCCGGTTTAAAAACTTCCTCAATAAAGTCAATTGACTCCTTTATTAAATTATCCTGTGTCATTAGTTCTTTGATATCAAATATAAACATTGAAGTAACTTTTAATATTTAAGTACCAGCGCGTTTTTGCCACCGATTGCGTATATAAATTGCTATACCATTCATTAAAAATGTTATTAGAAGAAGTATTATAATGGTTGCTGCTGCATTGATAATAAATCCATGCTGAGGCCGCGATATCCAGTTAAAAATCTGGATAGGCAACACAGTAAATTCATCCATAGGTGTTTTAGCAACAAAAGGTACATAAGCCAGGGCACCAATCACAATTAAAGGAGCTGTCTCACCTATGGCTCTTGCCATAGCCAGAATTATACCTGTGATTATATTACTCATACAAGCTGGTAAAACCTGGTGTCGAACGGTTTGCCATTTTGAGGCTCCCAAGGCATAAGAAGCATCGCGTAGCGAATGCGGCACAGCTCTGATCGACTCTCTGGTAACAACAATAATAATAGGCAAAATCAGGAGTGCAAGTGTAAAACTTCCTGCAAGCAGACTTCCTCCAAGTTTAAGCATTCTGACAAAGATTTCGAGTCCCAGAATACCATAAATAATTGAAGGTACTCCGGCAAGGTTAGCTATATTGATTTCAAGAAAATTGGAAAGACGCGATTTTTTACTGTATTCTTCGAGATAAATCCCTGCAGCCATACCGATAGGAATGGCAAAAAAAGCCGTCAGGAATAAAATCCATAGTGTCCCGGTCCATGCTGTTAAAATGCCGGCTTTTTCAGGAAAGCGTGATGGAAGACTGGTTAAAAACTGTCCGCTTAATCGTGCCACACCATCCACCAGTATATTAATTATGAAAATGGCCAGAATAACGAGCCCGATAAAAGTGCTTATTACGCCCAGATACCAAAAAACCTTGTCCTTAATTCTATTTTTAATAATGTTATTCATACTGCTGACGATATCTTTTATTTATCCAGAAACTGATATTATTAAGAATGAATGTCAGCAGAAACAGGGAAAATCCTGCTGCGAAAATTGTTTTAAACTCCAGCGAACCGGTTGGAACATCACCTGAACTTACCTGTACAATGTAAGTAGTTATAGTTTCGACCGGAACCAGCGGAT
>CAYMQP010000181.1:423-7952 GCA_964392505.1 uncultured Bacteroidales bacterium | reverse complement strand
ATCGTATGTCGATCACTTCACCTACGGTAGGTTTAACATCTTTCCTTTCCGCAAGGAATTTGTTGAGTGATTCCCGGTAAGCTTCTTCTGATACGGGTTGTGATGTAAAATCATACTTTACATTTCGGGTCAGGGGCACAATGATTTCCAGTTTTTCTCCTGTTTCTCCGTCAATTTTACTCACTGTTAAAATATATTCCTTACCAGGTATAATACTTACATCTCTGGCCGTAAACTGATTTTGTTTTTCAACTTCGTTGACCGAAGTGGTATTAACACTTACAGCAAGCCAACCTGTAGATTTAAGCTTACTATAACCGGTAGTATCGACAGTGATTTCAGATGTGAATGAAATTGTGTCGAGTCGCATAGTAAAGGCTACGGCTTCAAAATTCTCCTGAACATAATCCATATCTGTTTGAAAATTAACCTTGCGATCTATATCAAACGGAATGTTTATTACGTATTTATCGTTACTGGTAATTTCAAAAACTTTCTCATCAAGTGACAGGTTTGATTTTATCTCACCCGTTAAGACCGGTTGACTGCTAACGGTCTTTGCAGGAAGCAAAGTGAATTTCACGTCTTCTCCCGGTTTAACTTCCAGTTCCTTTGAGAGAACCGAAATATCAATAATTTCCTCCTTGGTAAGTTCCAATCCTTCTCTGCCTATCAATAATTCAGCCAGTGATTCCTTGAAAGCAGACCTGTCTTCGGGCGTTGAACTCAGATTATATTTTACACCGCTGGTGAGCGGAACTACTATTTCAAGATCCCTGTTTCTTCGCGGATCGGGTTTACTCAATGTTAAAATATAGGTTGTTCCGGGAATGATACTTATTTCTTTAGCAGACATACAATGATCGGGTTGGATGTCATCAATTTCGCGCGTATTCAGAAATAATGAAATTAAGCCTTCTTCCACAGGCTTTTGAACTATTTTAAAAAACGCTTCATTATCGACCGTAAGTGAATATTTTTTTGGATTAAAGGTTTTTTCAAGAGTTTCTAAATCCGTTTGAATAGCAAAATTTTCGTTCAATCGGTCGGGTAATACTAGTAAAAATGACTGCCCATAGATATTCACAGTTCTGTCATTCATAGTAATAGTCGATATCTCGAGCTTTCTATAGCTGTCATCGGGATCGATTGCCCTGGCAAATCTTATTGTGTAAATCTCTCCGTCGGCAAGTTGCAGTTCTTTTACCAGCGCAGTCAAGTCTACTGTACTTTGTCCAGTACTTTGGTATTTACTGGCCAACTGGTTGAGTTGGTTAATATATTGGGGACTGATTTTATATTTTCCAGAAGAGAACTGGTAATTCATTCCCACCTCTAACGAGAGTTCATCTTTTTGAATCGGAGGTGGATTAAGGAACTTTAGCATCCTTTGTTTAGAATTTAATGTTTTATTATTAAGAATTTCATCGGCTTTAATATTTTCCCTCTGAATAATAATTTTATAGTCTTCCATCGGTTGGAAGCTGAATTTGAAATCGTTTGTTTCCGAAGCCTCAATTGTATATTCATCGCCATTATTAAAGACCACATATAATTCATTATCCTCACCCGATGGTTTCCTTTTAAATTGATATCCTTCATATCTAATTTTAAACTTTATTGTATCAGGTTTTTGAGTACCCGAACCCAATATAATGGCAGTATCTTTATAAAGCTGAATCCTTTTCTCGCTTGAAACCAGAATATTTTCCCTCTCTATTTCATTATTCACAATTTCGCTATACAAATTCAGCCAATGCTTGAAATCCTCTATTTTGTTATTGGCAAGCAATACAAGAGCATAGTGGAGCCTGTAAACATTTTTAACACGTAGGTTTTTTTCAAAAATGAAACGATAACACATTTCTGCCTGAGGATACCATTTTAACTTCGTGTAGGCCTCTGCTTTCTTGAGGATTGAAAAGTAATCGGTAGAATCCCGTTGGTAAGCCAGGTTATAGTAACTAATGGCCTTTTTATAGTCATTTCTTTCGAAATAGTAATCGCCTTTCTTGTTGTAAATATTTCTCTTTTCAATAATTTCTGAAGCTACCTGAGTATGGCAAATATTACTTGCAAATCCGAAAAATAATATCAAAACTAAAGTTCTCATCGTCGATTTGTTATTACAATAAGATTCTAGTATTTGTAAAATTAAAAAATGTTTTGCAGTAATATTTTTTCATTTCCTAACAGTTAATATTAGTTGTTAACATCTTACATAAAAAACCAAGTATTGCATTCATTTTAAAATCTACTAACACTGACTTTTTATAATAACAAGGTTAAGGTAGAATATACTTTTCTAATGACTCTTTATTCGATTAAAAAGCAAGCTGGCTGTCAATCCGATACAGGACAAAGCTGTAAGCACTAAAAAAACAAGTTGATGGCCTGTTATACCCGGGTTATTATCCAGTAAATAGCCCATCCAGGGTCCCATAAAAATATCAGGTGTAAATCCAACCAGTGAAACAATACCTACAATTGTTCCGGTTGATGCAAGTGATAAATTAGCTTCACTAATCAGTGCAAAATACAAAGCACGCACACCATAAATTCCAGCCATAATCAATACCAGATTCAGTAATGCCAGTACTATGATTGCATTCACCACTCCGGCTGCAATCAAAAACGCACCGAATATGGATAAGGCAAAACTTATGGTAATGATTTTATTTGCACAGGTTTTATCGGCTATATAACCGGCGAAAACAGCAACTATGGCTCTCATCCACAGTGCGACGGTTCCAACTCCTGCAGATTTTACTTCGCTAAAACCTAAAATCTCGTTTGCATATAGGGAAAATATATCTGTGATCTTATATCCTACATATCCACAAACAATAATTATAGATAGTATAATAATGGCTGGTTTAGTAAAAAACCTTTTGAAACTGCTCAGAGTAATAGGAGGTGGGCTCAAGATTTTTGATGTAACTTTTGGAACAAAAAACCAAATCAGAATTCCACTGGCAAGCGTAATAAATGAAGTAGCAATTATTACTCGTTTAAATGCAACAATCCTTTGAGCAGAAAAAGACACACTTGCATGATCAGACATCAGATCAGAGAAAAGTAACAACGATAAGGTGCCTATAAGTGCAGCAGTTAATCCCCTACCTCCTTCGAGCCACCCAAAGGCGCGTCCCTGGAATTTTTTACCACCCCATTCGCGTGTACCTCGTATCAGGGCAGCCCAAAACAGCAGAATTGTTGTTATGCCCCAGAAAGCATAGAGTGCTAGCATAAATACCTTTCCGGGTATAATAGCCATAAAAAAACCTCCTAGTGATGTAAGCCAAAGTGCAATAGCCATAAGGTTACGCACAGGAAATCTATCGGCCAGAGGGCCGCCAAGAAAATAGGAGATAAGGGCAATAATTCCATATACCGAAAAAAAGGTTCCCAGTTCTGTATTTGAAATATTGAATACAATTAGCAATGTAGGACGAAATATGCGGGCCATTACAAAGGGGAGAAAGAAAATAGCTTCACCGGCCAATATCAGTGCAACAAGAGCCAAAGTACGACGGAATTTTTCTATCGGTGAAGACATATTAATAACAATACTTACAAGGTTTCATACCCACATCCCTGGCTTGTTCCCGTAGAATAACAATTACATTATCGTGGCAACGTATCAGTTCCTGGCAATAATCCTTGTGATAGTATTTAGCATCTTTATCTGTACATATTAATACTTTATTCTGTCCATCGGGTGGTGGTGGTTTGGCTAACTTACCTTTCCTGAAATCCCATGGAGGTACAGCATTTGTATAACCCCATAACCCAAGCTTTTTTTCGCATGCAGTTTGCTCAGCACGCGCGAGTTCAGCATTGATACAATGCAGCCTGTTATACCATGCATAACCATTCCTAACCAGGGTTTTATTGATGTTCTTACCTTTTATAAAAAGTATCGCACTTATTCCATCCTGGTTTATATTCTTCTTAAGATCGATTCTGGCATCCACCCAGAGATACGATTCCAGATATTCGATAGTTTGCATTCCAAAAAATTGGCCTTTATCTGGTGCATCAATATCGTATAAATGTATAGTAAAAGTACTGTCAGCTGTCTCGAACAGAAGTTCATCACCTTCGATAACCCGTACAATTTTACCTCTGAAAGATTGGGAAAATAGGATATCAGGAATGACTAATAGCAGATATAGGACCAACCGGTACATTTCGGAATAATATACTGCTGCAAGTATATGAAATATGCGTAAAAAGAAGGAAGGATTCCGAGATTTCATGTTAACAAAAATTAATAGGAAAGTACAAATGGTCGAAATCACTAATAGCATACAGATTTGATAATTTTTGTAACTTTGCAACAAGAAAAGTATAAGGCTTATTATTTGCCTGTATTACATACCTAAAACTTATCACAATGAAGTATATAGCTCAATTCGATTATCCCAAGGAATATAAAATTGTTCTTCGGGATTCCTTTCAGGAAAACGTATACTATGGACTCGATGATTTCGATTGTAAATATCTGAAAATTATCCAGGCAAAATTCGGATGTATTAACAGCTTTCATACCATTCCCGACAGGGTGAAGATGGAAATGGCACCCTTTGAATGGAACGAAGAACGGCAACGGTTCGTTCTGAATGAAAATAAAAGACAAGCTATGCAGCTGAATCAGTTAGAGAGCATGGTAATCAATTATACTTTTGCAAAAAACTAATACGTATTCTATTACAAATACAGAATAAGCTCTGAGTTATTGCCATTGTATAAATAAACCGGATTAACCGGGTAAAATGCGTGAAATATATTTGTTTACGACCAAGTCATTGGTTTTTATATATATTGTCATCATAATTACCTTTTAATTATTTTTATAGCAATTTTGTATCTATAAATGTGTTGCGTATTTTAGCTTAAGTAATTGCTATAATAATAATACGTATTATAAATCCAACTAACGCTATGAAAAAAGTCAGAATTTACCTACGATCCATCCGGGATGACGAAAAAAACCGGTTGATGTTGTTCGATTCAAACCGTAACGGCGCTGTCGACGACCTTGTCACAATTGTGCCTGCAGGCTCCACCATTACCTGGAAACGCGACATTTGCAGTGGTGTTAAAAAAATCATCAGAATTTATTCAAAAACAGGTAAAGGAAATATATTCCGAACTGAACCGCGAAGGTTTTTATGTTTTAATATTTTCTATCTGAGAGTACCAAAGGATGCTGAGGGTGAAGAAACTTACAGTATCGACTATCTTCTTCGTAATAAAACCCAGGTTACTATTGATCCGACAATAAAAATTCCGCCACCTCCATCGCATGGATAGGACTGATAAAATTATTTTTCTCTTTCTTTTTTTGTCCTTATTTCGCTTCGGATATGGGGAAAATATATCTCTGAAAGATAGTTTGCTCTATCCTGATATAATTAAACAGTATCCTGAAGAATTTAAAAAATATTCTGCTTACTATAGTAAGGCAGAGCAGGCTACCGACGCCGATTCAATAATCAGGTATAGTGATGAAGCCATTACAATAGCAAAAAAAATTGCGATAAATCCGGCCAGAGCACTGATTTTAAAAGGAAATGGTTATCACCTTTCGGGTAAGCTAACGCTGGCAGTAGAGTGTTTTACCCAGGCAGCAACATTATACCAGAAAAATAATAATATAATTGGAGTAGCTACAGCATATACATATCTTTCCGAAGCTTATATCAGCCAGCAAAATCATGATAATGCCAAACTCTATTTAAATAAGGCTATTGAAATTTTTAATAAGGAGAATGACTCGGTACGGCTGGCATCGGCATTACATAATTTAGGGTTTGAGTATTACCGGGTACAACAATACGATTCTGCCTTAATACTATATGATGCGGCTAGTAAGGTTTACCGGAATTTAGATTATGAAGCCGAAAATGCATACTGTATTGGCAATTCGGGGCTGGTGTACTCCAAAATGAATAAATTGACCCAAGCTGAGGATAATCTTTTGCAGGCTATTGATATTCTTAAGAAATATGATGATGTTCGTGCGGTAGCCGATTTTATCATTGAATACGCTTATGTTTTACAACGGAAGGGAAAGATCCAAAGTGCTCTGCAAAATGCAAATAAGGGTTTTAATCTCGCATCAGACAATAATATTACTGAATTGAAGCGCAATGCAGCCTTTCGCCTTTCGAAGATATATGAACAAATGCAACGCTACGACAGCGCATTCCGTTACCAGCTGATTTACTATACATACAGCGATAGCATCCGGAATTTGGAATCGATACAAAAAACTGCCGACCTCCGAACTGAATTCGAAGTTGCCCAGAAACAAGCCGAAGTAGATATCCTGAAAAAAAATAAAACCATGCAGCGTATCGTCATTGGCGCTATGGGTGTAATTGTTTTACTGGCAGCAGGTTTCATTATCATAATCTACCTGAATCTGAAACGTAATCGTAAATTAACAGTAGTGCTTGAAGAACGGAAAAGGTTGCTGGAAAAGCAAAGTTCCGAACTTCGGGAACTCAACCGGATTAAAGACCGTTTTTTCTCTATTATCTCTCACGATCTACGGTCGCCGTTAGCTTCCTTAGGAGGAATATCATTCCTGATCAAAGAAAGTCTTGAACAGAATAATAAATCCCTATTAAATCAGGCTACCGATTATATCGACCAGACAGTAATATCGCTCACAGGGCTCCTGGAAAATTTGCTGAACTGGGCAATGAGTCAACAGGGTAAATTACCCTTTAAAAAGGGATCCGTCGAATTAGAGAGTATAATAAAGGAAGTGGTAAAAACCTTTGCTTCGGTTACCCTTACGAAAAACCAGCAAATCGACCTTCAACTCGAACCCGGCCTGACGATTCAGGCCGATAAAAACAGTATGATGACCATTCTCCGGAATCTGGTGAGCAATGCCCTAAAATTCTCTAATACCGGAGGAACTATAACTATTTCGACAGTTACGAAGGAAAAGAAAGTTGCTGAAATTCGAATTGCCGATAACGGAATTGGAATACCAAAAGAAAAAATGAAAGATCTTTTCAAACTCAAACAGGATAAAAGTTCCAGGGGTACTGAAAACGAAAAGGGTATTGGCCTCGGATTAAGCCTGGTTCAGGAATTCGTAAAACTGAATAAAGGAACCATACAGGTTAGCAGTAAAGTAGGCGAGGGGACTACTTTTATATTGCAATTTCCAAAATAGAAACAATTGCGCTTTTTACGCCGTTTTTTAGCAGATTGCTTCTAGGCAGTACAAAGTGGGAGGAAAACCAAACCTCTATTTCGGCAAGTAAATGACAATCTCAACTTTACGGAGTTTGGCAAGTTCAATTTCGGACATGTCTTCCCATCGTTCACCAGGTTTTAACGAGAGTGCCTCACCATAGGAGAAGGTCCGTATTCTGTTTTCTCCGATACCGTTGCTGGCGAGAAAATTTTTCACAGCCTGGGCTCGATTTTTCGAAAGTATTTCATTATACCTTTCATCTCCAATGGGATCAGTATATCCTTTTATGGTTACATACAGCCGG
>CAYMQP010000181.1:0-413 GCA_964392505.1 uncultured Bacteroidales bacterium | reverse complement strand
CTTTAATACCTGTATCACCTTTTCATGTAGAATGGTTTTTGCATCGGAACGGATGGAATATTCGTTCAAGTTAAAATTAACAACGATAACATCGAATACAGGATCGGTAATGATACTTTTTTTCTTTGCGGCCAGATCCTTATTGATTGATGTTGTATCGATATTCATAGCAATGGTTGCAGGCTCAAAGTTATCTTTCACATAATCCAGGTCGGTTTGTATATTCACCTTCTGATCCCGCTTCAACTTCAGATTCACCTGCATTTTAACCCGGTTAGTTACATAATACTTCCTTCCGTCGACACTCAATGTGGTAAGTATATTCCGGGTATCGGAAGTTTGTGAGGCAATTTGCCGGGCAGGGGTGAGGTTAAAAACAATATCGCGTTCCGACACTATATCCAGTTCCTTGG
>CAYMQP010000180.1:0-7956 GCA_964392505.1 uncultured Bacteroidales bacterium | reverse complement strand
ATGTAGGCTTTATAATGATATAAAAATTCAATGGCTTCCTGCTTTGCCCTGCCAATATAAGTATCGGTTAAAATACTCGGTCCCAGCAAACATTCCTGATAATATTCAACCCGGTAATATTCTTTCTCCGGAATAAATTTATAGTAGCCTTTCGATGAATGAAGTTCAGGTATTATATCCACATTGCTTGTACTGGAAATTAATTCAAACTCAACTATCCTGTCGGTGCGGTTGAGGGTACGATGCCATGTTGAATTATTCACAAAGAATATGTACCGCCGGTAACTATAGGCTACTTCATTCCAGTTTGTACCTTCGTTTATCAATTCAACTGATTCAGCATCTCCGGCAAGGTTTTTTATATGCTCGAAATTAAATGCGATTTCAATCAGGCAATCGATCTCTGCTTTTACTATAAAACTCCCTTGAAAAGTGTATGATGAATCTGCTATTGAAATTTTATAATCAATATCGGTATTTTCCTGACCAATAGTATAAGTTGATAAAAATCCCATGAACAATATATATGATAAATGCTTATTCATAATAGTTCAACAACATGCGAGTATTATTTTAAAAATATTTAAGTGCATTACGTATCGCCGAAGGTTTTAACTTGAGAGTCTGATAAATTTCAGCATAGCTCAGGTAACCGCATTCGTCGCAAAGCTCCGGATTATCAGGATAGCGGCAACAGTTAAAAAATTCTCCATCCTCGTATACCTTACAGATGGCCTGTGCTTTTGCCCAGTTGTTTCTGATAGCAGATTGTAATCCAGCCCTTGAATTCAATATCTTATATTTACTTTTGAACTTAATAAGATCAGACAATATTTTATTTCTCTCCTCACGCTCAATAAATAAATCATCGTAACCATAATAGGGTGTATGAAAATAGAAAAATATGCCTTTTATTTTTTTGATTCCTTGAATGAATTGGCAAAAGCTTTCGATCTCAGCTTTATTTATAGTATTAATGGTAAAATTGATGTATAGTGAAGGATGATTTGACTGCTGGATATTGTTAATAATCCTGTCGAACGATTTTCCCCGTAAGTGATCGTTCGTTTTTTTTAGTCCATCCATGCTGATAAAGACTGTGTCGGCAGTTGTTGTAAGAGGCCGGGTTCCATTAGTATAAATTACAGTGGCCAAATAACCTTTATTCTTGGCATACTGTATAATGTCTTCCAGATTATGCGAGTTATGCTTCCACAGAAATGGTTCACCCCCTTCGAGATATAAACAACGCCCTCCCTGGGAATAAAAATTATCCAGAACAGATACCACTTCATCATAACTCAAGGCTTTCATTTCCCGCTGAATAATCCGGCAATGTTTACATCGTAAATTGCATTTGTTATGCAATACGATTCCGCATATTAGTGGAGTCTTTTTCTTTAAAAGCTCATGCCCTACTATATATTTTATTCCGAATAAAAGATGCTTCATTTTCAGTTATTCAAAGTTTTTATTGCGAAATCCTTATATTCTCTCATAGCTTTTTCAGCCATATCGACAACCAGCTTACGAGGCAAGAAGCGTGTCATAAAAATCTGAAACTTATTCATGAAACCCGGAACCACAACTCTTTTCCCTTTCATCATAGTTCTGTAGGCAATTTTCGCAACTTTTTCAGGATCCATACTTTTTAACAAAAATGGTTTCGAATCATTTTTATTTACGCCTCCTCCAAATTCAGTTTTTGTTCCTCCCGGACACAAAGCTGACACAGTAACTCCGGTGCCCTTAACTTCGGCAGCAAGTGCTTCCGACAGGCTCAATATATAGCTCTTTGCAGCACAGTATGCAGCACAATACGGTCCGGGAACGAATGATCCTGTCGATCCCACATTTAATATTTTTCCACTTTTTTGTTCTATCATCAGAGGAAGGAAAAGTTTAATAAGTCTTGAAAGATTAATTATCTGAAGGTTCAGCATACTCAATTCCCGATCCCAGTTGGTTTCGGCAAACCGTCCAAAAACAACAAAACCGGCATTATTTATCAGGTATTCAACCGTAATACTTTTTCGATTGATGATTTTAAAGATTTCCTCAGGTGCCTGGCATTCACTTAGATCGATAGGAATAACCAGGGTTTCGATATTATAAGTTTTTTCCAATTTGGCTGATAATTCTTTAAGCTTGTTTTCGCTTCTCGCGGTAAGGATTATATTGTGTTTATGTTTGGCAAATTCTATGGCCATGCTGTATCCGATTCCGCTTGAGGCACCCGTAATTAAGGCAAAATTCATAGATTATAGGTTTAGTTTTTCAATTTACTAATTCTTTAGTTTACTAGGAATTGTTTTTTGAAATCATGATGAAAAATAAACGTATAAAAAAGAAATAAGAATACCCGGACCGCCAATAAGTAATTCCAGCTAATTAAATAGCTATAACTACACCCATAATATGATAACCTGAACATAATTATACCAGCTCGAAGGTCTGATTGACTTATTATTCAATCTTTTTATAAGAGTTAATACCTATATAACTTGGAAAGAACTCATTTTAACTATATTTGCATCCGTTTTGAAAAAAGTATTAACTTTTATATATGAAATTATATAATTCTAATTCGTTTTAATTATGGAGAAAATATATGGAATGGTGCCGTATATGGCACTTGTCGGATCGTTGCTGGCATTGTTTTTTGCTTATATATTCTTTAAAAGTATGATGCGAAGTTCGGAAGGTACCGACCGGATGAAAGAAATAGCGCAACATGTCCGTGAAGGGGCTATGGCGTACATAAGGCGTCAGTATAAAGTGGTAAGTATTGTTTTTGTTGTCCTGGTGATTATACTGGCATTTCTGGCATACATGGGAGTACAGAATCCGTTTGTGCCTGTCGCATTTCTGACAGGAGGTTTCTTTTCAGGCTTGTGCGGATTTCTGGGGATGAAAACCGCTACGCATGCTTCAGCTCGTACTGCTTACGGAGCCACCAGTTCACTGAATAAAGGTCTGCAGATTGCTTTCCGGAGTGGTGCAGTTATGGGACTTGTTGTTGTTGGTTTTGCCGTACTCGATGTTTCCATGTGGTACTTGCTGCTCGACCGGGTAATATTTACTCCCGAACATCTGGAAACCGGTGCAAAGTTTTTAGGCCTCTGGTTTGTTCGCCCTGAAACCACCCTTCATGAAAAATATATCGAAATCACTGCCACAATGCTTACTTTTGGTATGGGAGCATCAACCCAGGCACTCTTTGCACGTGTTGGCGGTGGAATTTATACCAAAGCTGCCGATGTAGGTGCCGACCTAGTGGGAAAGGTTGAAGCCGGAATTCCCGAGGACGATCCGCGTAATCCTGCTACCATTGCCGATAATGTCGGGGATAACGTAGGCGACGTTGCCGGAATGGGCGCCGACCTCTACGAATCGTATGCAGGCTCCATATTAGCTACAGCTGCCCTGGGTGCCGCCATGATATCAGGCAAAATAAACCAGATACAGGCTATTACGGCACCATTGCTGGTAGCTGCTATAGGTATTCTTCTTTCCATTATCGGTATTTTTATGGTTCGCACCAAGGAATCGGCCACTCAAAAGAATCTGTTACGTGCACTATTCTTTGGAACTTTTGGAAGTTCAATCCTTATACTCGTTGCAGTGGCTATACTATCCTTTGTTGGCTGGATCACCTGGGGTATTTTCGGATCGGTTGTTGCGGGATTACTGGCAGGTGTAATTATTGGTCAGGGTACCGAATACTTTACTTCCGATGAATACAAACCTACCCGGGGTATTGCTCGTCAAACCCAGCAAGGCCCGGCCACTACAATTATCGACGGCATTGCAGTGGGTATGTACTCAACCTGGATTCCGGTAATTACCATTGTTGCGGGTATTATTGCAGCATTCGGATTTGCCGGTGGATTCAGCGATTTTGCCATGGGAGTTTACGGAATTGGATTCGCTGCTGTGGGTATGTTATCAACATTGGGTATCACCCTGGCTACCGATGCTTTCGGACCTATTGCCGATAATGCCGGTGGAAACGCAGAAATGTCGGAGCTTCCGAAAGAAGTACGCCAGCGTACCGATGCCCTCGATATGCTGGGTAACACTACCGCGGCTACAGGTAAAGGATTTGCTATTGGATCGGCAGCACTTACTGCTATGGCTTTACTTGCCGCCTACATGGAAGAGGTGAGGTTATGGCTGGGTAAGTCGTTCGAATTACATGGGCAAGATTTCATGGCTGCGACAGGGGTAACTGATTTAACAAAAGCAACTATTTTCAACTTTATCGATTATTATAATCTCTCCTTATTTAATCCCATGCTGCTTGGTGGTTTATTTATCGGGGCCATGATGGCTTTCGTTTTCTGTGCCATGACAATGAAAGCAGTAGGTCGTGCTGCAGGAGCTATGGTCGATGAGGTCAGACGTCAGTTTAAGGAGATACCCGGGATTATGGAAGGAAAAGCCACACCTGAGTATGCTAAATGTGTTGCTATTTCGACAAAAGGTGCGCAACGTGAAATGATGGTACCTTCACTTCTGGCTATTGCAGTGCCTATTGCTGTGGGATTAGTTCTCGGCGTCGCCGGAGTTGTTGGATTGCTTGCCGGTGGACTGGTAACCGGATTCACCCTGGCTTGTATGCTGAATAATGCAGGAGGTGCCTGGGATAATGCGAAAAAATATATTGAAAAAGGTAACTATGGAGGAAAAGGCAGCGAAGCTCATAAAGCCGGTGTAGTAGGAGATACCGTAGGTGATCCTTTTAAAGATACATCGGGCCCTTCGCTGAATATTCTGATCAAGCTGATGTCGATGGTATCGGTGGTAATGGCCGGACTTACGGTTACAATGAGTTTATTTTAAAACACTATCATAGTATTGAAAAACCGGCCTTACGGCCGGTTTTTTTACCCATAATTTCCTTCCCACAGAATTGTGATTTCATGCATGGAATAACTGAATAATAATATCAGACTTAATTGAATAATACAAGTCACTATGATTATTGATATTCTAGTCCCGTTAGGGACTAAATATAGGTAGAAATAACATTTAAATATTTAATATAAGTGCCGTCAGGTACGATATAAATTTACACTCAGAATTGGTTTCGATTTACCCCTAACTTACTTTATACTCAATTTCCGGCCTCTCTTTGAGGTAATCAATCAGTTCGTTGGTTACAGCTACCGAAGTATTTCTAGAGAACAATTCAATGGATATACCCTCATTCTCATCGTAAATAGAAAATTTTACCTGTGCTTTTCCTGAATTCTTATCAGTTTGTTCCTTTATCTCATTAATGATCTCTTCATCGATATTGTCGACTGATATGCGTATGGAAAGGCTGTTAATAATTTCATTACGGGCATTGTTCAGCACAGTCATGGCCTTAATTTTAAATTCCCATATATCGGAATCTTTACGCCATGCGTTTCGTTGCACCGATCCTTTGATGAGTAACGAATATCCTTCAAACATATACTTGCGAAAATCTTCGTAATCCCTTCCGAAAATCAGGAGTTTATAAGAATCGGTATAGTCTTCGATTACCACCGATCCGTATGGTCGGCCATTCCGGGCAGTAAGGTGATCGACCTTAGTTACCAAACCGGCCACTGCCAATTCACGGTTTCGTAATTTATCGATCTGTTGTAATTCCGCCAGGGTACAGTTAGTGAAGTTTTCAATCTCCAGCTTATAATTATCGAGAGGATGGGATGACAAATAAACACCAATATGTTCCTTTTCCTTGTTCAGTCTATATAGTGGTGCCCATGGTTCACTATGAGGAATGTCGGGTTTATTTTTTTTCTGGTAGGTAGCATCCGTATCAAACAACGTTTGGGCTTGTTGTGATTTTACCAAACTTCCATAACGGAGCAAATGATCGATAAAGGTATAATTCTCATTATCAGTAATGAAAAACTGATGTCTGTCGATATTGCCATAACTGTCGAATCCCCCTGCCATAACCAGCGCCTCTATACTTCTTTTATTCACAGTGTTGAGGTTGATTCGTTCCACAAAATCGAAAATATCCTTGAAAACACCCCGATCATCTCGCTCTTCAATTATATGTTGCACAGCCGATTCTCCAAGACCTTTAATGGCCGCCAGTCCGAAACGAATATGGCCTTCTTTGTTAACGATAAACCGTGAATGACTTTCATTGATGTCGGGTACAAGAACATGCAATCCCATACGACGGCATTCTTCCATAAAGAACGTGATCTTTTTAATATCGTTCAGGTTACGACTGAGTACAGATGCCATGAATTCCGCCGGGTAGTGTGCTTTTAAATAAGCTGTTTGATACGATACATAAGCATAACAGGTGGAGTGCGATTTATTAAATGCATAATGTGCAAAGGCTTCCCAGTCGGTCCATATCTTTTCTATTATTTTATCCTGATACCCGTTATTCCTGCATCCTTCTACAAACTTTTCCTTCAGCTCATCCATCATCGATTTGATCTTCTTCCCCATAGCCTTACGCAGCGAATCGGCCATACCTTTCGAAAATCCTGCAAGTTTCTGGGAAAGCAGCATAACCTGCTCCTGGTAAACTGTAATGCCATAGGTGTCTTTAAGGTATTCTTCCATTTCGGGCAGATCGTACTCTATTTTATCCCGCCCATGCTTACGCCTAATAAATGAAGGTATGTATTCCATTGGTCCCGGCCGGTACAATGCATTCATGGCTATCAGATCTTCAAACCTGTTGGGCTTTAGTGCGCGTAAATGCTTTTTCATTCCGGGCGATTCGAACTGGAACAATGCAGTGGTTTCGCCCCGACTGTATAATTCGAAAGTTTTTTGATCGTTGAGCGGTATTGAATCAATATCAATTTCAATTCCCTTCGACTGTTTTACATTTTCAACAGCGTCCTTTATTACGGAGAGTGTTTTCAATCCGAGAAAATCCATTTTCAGCATGCCCACTGATTCGATATGTTTACCGTCGTACTGGGTAACAAACAATTCTGCGTCCTTATTGGTACATATCGGTATATAGTCTTCCAGGTCCTCCTTTCCAATGATAATACCGCACGCATGAACACCGGTCTGGCGTACCGAACCTTCAAGTACTTCGGCATACTTCAGGGTTTGCGATACAAGCGGATTTGTGTTTTCTTTTTCTCTTAATAATTCGGGAACTTCCTCATATGCCCTTTTGAATGTTGTTCCGGGTCTTTCCGGTACGAGCTTGGCCAGGCGATCGGCTTCGGGAAGTACCAGTTTTTGAACACGGGCTACATCGCGGATAGCCATCTTGGGGGCCATTGTACCAAAAGTAATAATATGAGCTACACGTTTTTCTCCATATTTTTCGACCACATATCTCAATACTTTATCACGGCCGTCTTCATCAAAGTCAATGTCAATGTCGGGCATCGAAATACGATCGGGATTCAAAAAACGCTCAAACAGTAAATCATACTTAACCGGATCAATATCGGTAATTCTCAAACAATAGGCTACCGTGGAACCTGCTGCTGAACCCCGGCCAGGCCCAACCGATACGTTCATTTCACGCGCTGCTCGTATAAAATCCCATACAATAAGAAAATATCCCGGAAAACCCATGGATTTGATGGTGTTGAGTTCAAAATCGATACGTGATCTAAGCTCATCGCTAAGTGTATTTCCCCATCGTTCCTTTGCACCTTCGTAAACCAGATGTTTCAAATAATCGGCTTCGAGTTTCACACGAAGTACCCTGTCGTAACTTCCCAGTCGGTTATAGGATTCCTCGGTAAATTCCTTAATCAGATCCTCCTCGGTATATTGTTGACGGTAATCCTCTAGCGTACCAAAATCCTCCGGAATTGGGAATTCGGGCATAATAGCCGGAGAATCCAGTTTATATTCTTCAATTTTATCAACTATTTTTTGAGTATTTTCCAGCGCTTCCGGAATATCGGCAAATAATCGCCGCATTTCATCCTGAGTCTTCAGCCATTCCTGGCG
>CAYMQP010000179.1:0-7970 GCA_964392505.1 uncultured Bacteroidales bacterium | reverse complement strand
GCATGGTATTCCGGGTCAGCATCGGAAATATTAAGTGCAAACAAATTGGCATCAATAATCTGAACCCTGAAATCATACTTTGGAAGATCGGCCACCATGTCTATCAAGCCTTCAAACTCCATGTTCAGATTGGGATCATCGATCTTAATTTCACCATCGAACCGCTTATTAGAAAGAACTCCATTGATTTGAATATTCTGATATGGATAATTTCTCAGTGTAAGCTTGGAAATATTTCCCTTCAGATTTGCCAGAAGCGGAGTATTTGCAGAGTAGGAACCTGTAACAGCAACATCCATGCTGATATCCTGTATTAGTTCATCTTTTTTAAGTAATTTCCCGACCTGAAGATCCTTAGTAGTAAGCCTTCCTGAAACCGATATCATATTGGATGAATCGGGAGTAAACATTAAATCGGTTAAAATGATACCCAGGTTTGTACTGAGTTTTCCATGAGCAACAAAATCATTGAAGAATCCGGTAAAGTTACCCTGATAGTTTATATTTTTCAGACTACCTAAAAATTCGGGTAATTCAAGCTGTTTGTTTCCCGGAAGTCGAAACGAAACGATATCGTTGGTTGTAGTTTCCATCTTCTCCATAGTGAAAAAGAGGAATGTTTCCTCAATATCAGGTAATCCATTGATATCAAAGTTGCCTGAGAGGTATGAATCGGATCCCCAACCCAGAATAAATTGATCTGCTTTCAGGTTGGACAATGGGCCATCGAATTTTCCCGAGATATTTACTTTTTGTGAATAGTTATGAAATATATCTGCAAAATAGCCTATGTCGTAAAAATCGATGTTACTCTCTTTCAGATCTATTTCAAATAGTATTTTCTCATAAAGGGTTTCAATATTGAAATCGGTAAATGCGCTGAAATCCATATAAATGGTATTGGCATTCATTTCCGATTGGTGTGTAATAACCTGTAAATCGGCAAAGTGCATAAAGGAACTACAAATTTCCATGCTACCTGAAAGATTTTGTAGCATGAAACCACTTTTTTCGAGAAATGAAAGTGGCTTTATATTAATTGAAAGCACTTTATCTTTGATTGTCACATCACGCACGTCAAAATTTAATTCATTAAGCTGCATATTACTGAAATCGATTCCAACCGTATCGATACGATCGTTATAAATTGAAAGTGAAAACCGGCTGTTGGAAACTTTGATACCTCCGAGTTTCAGAGTTTTAGATTTCTTTCCACTTTTCTTATTGGCTTTAATATAGTCAAGTATAAATCTGAAATTTAATGTTCGTGTTGAGTCGATGGAAAGCTTGAGAACCGATTCATCTAATTCGAGCTTTTTTAATGGTCTGGTAATCGGATCTTTATTAAAAATGAAACTAAAAATGGCAGGCATAACGGCTCTGGTTTCTGTTGCATAGATTAATGTATCGCCTTTTTGATCGGCAATAAAAAGATCATTAAAACGTATGCGGTTGAATGTTAATATTCTAACATCGGAAAATTGTAATTCAGTTCCTAATTCATTACCAATCCATTGTAATGTTTTTGTTACAGCAAATGATTGTATTTTAGGTATCTGAACTAAACCTGTAAGTATCACTGGTAATAAAAAGAGGAGCAGCAGCAGATACGTAAAAAGCTTCGTTATTTTTTTAATAATTTTACTCATCGTTTAACTGCTGTAAAAATACATTATATCTCAATAACTTAAGGTACATGGATATTATTATTCTAGGTATTGAATCTTCTTGCGATGATACTTCGGCTGCTATAATCCAAAATGGATATCTTTCTTCAAACAAAATTGCGAATCAGGATATCCATCGCGAATATGGCGGTGTAGTTCCCGAACTTGCTTCAAGGGCACATCAGCAGAATATTGTACCGGTTGTTGAGAGTGCCATTCGCAATGCAGGTATAAAAAAACAGGATATAAGTGCCGTAGCATTTACTCGTGGACCCGGACTCATGGGAGCTTTACTGGTGGGAACTTCTTTTGCAAAGGGTTTTACCATTTCTCTTGGTATTCCACTTATCGACGTGAATCACCTTCATGCACATATATTATCGGTTTTTCTGCAGGAAAAAGGCGAAAATAAATCTCTGCCATCTTTCCCTTTTTTATGTCTGCTTGTATCAGGAGGACACACCCAAATTTTAATAGTTCATGATTACCTTTCATCTGAAATAATCGGACAAACCATAGATGATGCTGCAGGTGAAACCTTTGATAAATGTGCTAAAATCATGGATTTACCCTATCCTGGCGGACCTTATATCGATAGCTATGCGATTGAGGGTGATCCAACAGCTTTCATCTTTAATAAACCTCAGATTAAGGATCTGGATTTTAGTTTTAGTGGATTAAAAACTTCTTTTCTTTATTTTCTTCGCGACAGGCAAAAGAAAGATTCGGAATTTATAAGGAATCATAAAGCCGATCTTTGTGCTTCGATTCAATATAGTATTATTTCCATTCTTATTGAAAAACTGATTGCAGCCTCTGAGCGAACTGGGATTAAAAATATTGCTCTTGCCGGTGGTGTTTCGGCCAATTCAGGTTTAAGAAAAAAACTAATTGAAGTTAGCCAACAATTTAACTGGCAGGTATTTGTACCCGAAATAAATTATTCGACAGATAATGCAGCTATGATAGCACTAGCCGGGTATTATAAATATTTGCAAAAGCAATTCAGTAATCTGTCCGATACTCCGTATGCCCGGATTAAAAGTCAAACCTGAATTTATATTTAAGGGTTGTTTCGACATCTATTATATTTTTCCGGGATGTTTCAATAAGTCATTTATGAGCATGGGGAAAACGTAATATGGCGGAGATAGTCTGTTCAATATATTGTATTTTTTGCAAATATATCCAATATGTACGTATAGTTAAGATATCCCTGATATTGCAGGTTTTATATGCAATCTTAATGTAACTTACCTTTACCAACAGTTTTTCAGCTTTAGCGATCTAAATTATTTCCTTTCACTAACAAAAAGATTCATATCGTCTGACACTTCTTTTAAGGGATTTTGAAGTTGATGTATTAGTAAAAGAGCAACTTCGATCGGGTGATATATATTGGGTATTCCAGTAATCGCTTTATGTTTCTAATGCCTGTATTTATATGAAGCATACTTTAATGTTTCAAATATTTCAGCCTTATAATTCGGTGTCTTACTGTTAATAATCCCGTTATTCATTCTGCCACATTTTACTTATACTTGTTTTGGGATTTTTTACGGATGCATCCTTTTTATTGATTTACGTATAGTATTATCATATTAAAATATTGTATTTTTAATTTTGATACCAATTTGGCAAATTATTATCTTTCATGAAGAACCTGCTAATTGAAAGTACGAAAAAAACTCCGGAAGTAAGATTTCATTCGGATGGAAGGCTTAAAATTAGTGGTCGTTCAATCCCTGAAGATCCAACCTTGTTTTATGACCAGCTTTTTGAATGGATTTATTTCTATTGCCAGGAGCCTAAGGATATTACTACACTCGATATCGAACTGGAATATTTCAACAGTGGTTCCTCAAAGGCTATACTTCATATATTGCGTGCACTAGTTGATATCTCAAAAAAAGAAAGAAAGTTAACTGTGAACTGGTATTATGAAGAAGGTGACGATGATATTATGGAACGGGGGGAATATTATGAGTCAATACTGGGTTTTAAATTTAACTTTATTGAAACATAATCGAACTGATACTTTTTTTATTTTTAATTATTCTATATAATCTGTGAACCAGCATTTTGTTTAGCAGAGTATAATTATTTTTCGTGCGAATAATGAAATTCAAAATAATAACAGAAGTTTATATTGTTGCCTTTTTCTTCTTTTCCTACTCTGTAGGTTTTGCACAGAAATGTAACAGTACTAATGTAACTTTTAAATCGGGGGAAGAGGTTACCTACATTGTATCGTACGACTGGTTTATTATTTGGACTGAAGTTGGTGAAATTAAACTCACCATAAACGAAACCGCATTTAACGACAAACCTGCCTATGCATTTGTCGGTTTAGGGGAAACTTATAAAAGCTGGGACTGGATTTTCAAAGTACGTGACCGGTTTGAAACCATTATCGATACAAAAACCCTCAAACCTTATAGTGCCAGTAGAGATATTAGAGAAGGAAATTACCGGCAATACGATTACTATCTGTATGACTACGAAAAAGCTAAAGCCTTCGCAAAAAATAAAACCAGGGATAATCCCATGACCCTCGATACCCTGTCAATTCATGACTGTACTTTCGATATTATGAGCGCGCTTCTTTATGCCCGAAATATCGATTTTTCGAAACATAAGGTTGGCGACACAATACCTATTACTGTTCTTCTCGATAAAGAATCATATCCTATTTATTTCCGTTACCTGGGTGTCGAAAATTATAAACTTAAACATGTAGGTGTTTTTGAGTGTATTAAATTTTCCGTATTACTCATTGAGGGAGAAATGTTTCACGAAGGTGAAAATATGACGGTGTGGGCTACAAACGATAAAAACCATATTGTTGTTTATGCGGAATCGCCTATTCTTGTTGGTTCGGTTAAAGTACGACTTTCCGAGGTTAAGAATAATCGATATCCGTTTACCTCATTAAAAAAGAAGTAATAGAGCTAAAAGTTCAAAAATCATTAGTATATAACGCTTTCAGGAAGACGGATAAATACGTGATTAATTTAAAATCATTTCAATTAATAATAAATTTAATACTGATAACCATAAGTTTGGCGAACTGACTTATTTTTGTACTCCTCAAAAAAGAATGTGACAAGATGGATTCCCCTCCTTGTATTGAACAGAAAGGAGTTATCGAAGAAATTTCTGATGAACTAGCAAGAGTTCGTATTTCTTCTTTTGCTGCATGTGCTTATTGTCATGCCAGAAAAGCTTGTGGAATACCCGAGGGCACATCGCGGGTTATTGAAGTATCAGTAACCGAAAAAGGATTTTCAAAAGGTGATCCGGTATATATTAATATGAAACGCAGTATGGGTCTTAAAGCGGCAGTTATTGCCTATATAGTGCCATTTGTTATAGTAATTACATCGTTACTACTTTTAACAATGTTCAATATTGGAGAATTATTTTCGGGTACTATTTCGCTAGTTATTCTGATACCCTATTTTACTGGTTTATATTTTTTCCGCGATCGTCTGAAAAGGTCTTTTATTTTTACTATGAAAAAAGCGATTTGAAATGAATTCTATTGTAGTGTATACAATTTTATCGCTAAGTGGGTTGGGAGTATCGGCAGCTATTATCCTGTACTTCGTGGCACAGAAGTTTAAGGTATTAGAAGATCCGCGAATTGATGAGGTTGAAGAAGCATTACCTGCAGCTAATTGTGGTGGATGCGGTTTTGCTGGATGCCGTAATTTTGCCGAAGCTCTTGTAAAATCGAAAGATTTTGAAGGATTATATTGTCCGGTGGGTGGTAACGAAACTATGAGTACAGTTGCTAAAATACTGGAACGCGATGCTGTTGAAAAGGATCCGCGGGTTGCTGTTTTGCTATGTAATGGTTCGTGCGATGTACGGCCAAATATAAATCACTATGATGGTGCTTCGAATTGCGCCATTGCCTCGGCACTCTATGGAGGTAATACAGGCTGCCAATATGGTTGCCTGGGATTTGGCGATTGCGTCGAAGTATGTGACTTTGATGCACTCAGAATGGATCCGTTTACGGGGCTTCCCGTTGTTAATGATACTAATTGTACTGCTTGTGGTGCATGTATTAAAGCATGCCCGAAGGATCTTTTCGAATTGAGAAAACGTGCGAAGAAGGATCGCAAAATATATGTAGCCTGTCGTAATGAAGATAAAGGAGGTATAGCCAAAAAAAGTTGTGCTGTTGCCTGTATTGGATGTACCAAATGCTTTAAAGTATGTCCGTACGAAGCCATTACCATGGCCAATAATCTGGCATTTATCGATTCTGATAACTGTAAGCTCTGCCGTAAATGTGTTCCGGAATGTCCTACAAATTCCATTCTGGAAATTGGATTTCCTCCCCGAAAAGAGAAAGAAGAGATTTCTCAGAGTGCTACTGACACTTCTTCAAATACTGATACTGTTAGTGCTTTGAAACCGGAAAGCCAAAATAATAAGGAGAATTAGCGTGCTGAAAACTTTTACAAAAGGAGGGGTTCATCCTGCGGAAAATAAACTTTCTTCTGGGCAGAAGATTATTGATATTGCTTTACCTACCAGTGTTTCTATTCCTTTAAATATGCATTTGGGCATACCGGCAAAACCTGTGGTTGAAAAAGGCTCAGAAATTAAAGTGGGCCAGTTAATAGCCAAAAGCGATGGTTTTGTTTCGGCTAATATACATACTCCATTTTCAGGAAAAGTATCCCGCATTGATAAATCGCTCGACTCTACCGGATATAAAAAAGATTCAATTTCTATCGATATTGAGGGCGATACCTGGCTCGAGAATATTGATCGTTCACCTGAAGTTAAGCGGGAGAATAGTCTTTCAGGCACTGAAATAATTGAAAAAATCAAAGAAGCCGGAATCGTTGGTTTAGGCGGAGCCACTTTTCCATCGCATGTAAAACTAACTGTACCCCGTGGCAAAAAAGCAGAATACCTGCTAATAAACGGTGTAGAATGTGAACCTTATCTTACAGCCGATCATGCTTTAATGTTAGAAAAAAGCGAGGAAATACTCATAGGTACCTCATTTCTTATGAAAGCCCTAAAAGTGAAAAAGGCTATCATCGGCATTGAAAACAATAAGTCCGATGCAATTGAAATGTTGCAAGAAGTCGGACAGCAGTATAAAGGTACTGAGATACAACCTCTAAAAGTAAAATATCCGCAGGGGGGTGAAAAACAATTAATAAAAGCAGTGCTGAATCGTGAGGTTCCTTCAGGCGGATTGCCTGTCGATATTGGAGTGGTTGTTTTTAATGTAGGTACTGCTTTTGCCGTTTACGAAGCAGTTCAAAAGAATAAACCACTTATTGACCGTATTGTAACGGTTACAGGAAAATCGCTTAAAAAGCCTTCTAATTTCCGGGTTCGTATTGGCACTCCTGTTAGTCTTTTAATTGAAGCAGCGGGCGGATTACCTGCCGATACGGGTAAAATCGTCAATGGCGGCCCAATGATGGGTAAAGCGCTGTCCGATATGAGTGTTCCCATTGTAAAAGGAAGCTCGGGTCTTCTGTTAATCCCTGAACTTGAATCGAAACGTAAACCGATTGAACCCTGTATCCGATGCTCTAAATGTGTTTCGGTTTGTCCTCTGGGTCTTGAACCTTACCTGTTAATGGTATTGGGTCAGAAATCGCAGTTCTTTCGACTCGAAACCGAACGGGTGATGGATTGTATTGAATGCGGTTCGTGTAGTTATATATGTCCTTCGAACCGACCTTTGCTCGATTATATCAGGTTGGGTAAATCGGAAGTTGGCAAACTAATCAGGACAAGAAAAAATTAATGGATAGGCTAATTACAGTATCTCCATCGCCGCATATACATAGCGGACAATCGGTAAAAAAACTGATGTATGGAGTTATTATCGCATTAATTCCGGCATTTATTGTTTCATTGCTTTTGTATGGTTACGGAGCCATTGTTATTACGGTGATTTCAATTTCTTCGTGCATTCTCTTTGAGTATCTAATACAGAAATTTATATTAAAAACACAGATACGTATTTCGGATGGTTCAGCTATGGTTACAGGTATATTACTGGCATTTAACCTGCCTTCCAATCTTCCGTGGTGGATTATTGTAATAGGAGCGTTAGTGTCAATTGGAATAGGAAAGATGACATTCGGAGGACTGGGTAATAATCCGTTTAATCCAGCGTTGGTTGGGCGGGTATTTCTTTTGATCTCATTTCCTGTACAATTAACAACTTATCCTGTTCCTTCGGGCATAACAACTCCTTACATCAGCGATATGGACGGATTTACCGGACCAACTCCACTAGGCATTTTAAAAGAG
>CAYMQP010000178.1:0-8030 GCA_964392505.1 uncultured Bacteroidales bacterium | reverse complement strand
CCTGAGCTGATACATAATCAGGTTCAACATAATAAATGTCGGCTAATGTAAGACTTGATTTAGCTTTTTGCCTGTTATTATCAGTGCTTTTTTCTATTGAAAGTTTGTAATATTTTATGGCTTCATCCAATATATTGTCGGTATAGAACAGATTGCCCAGAGCATAGTATATTTGATCCTGATATTCAATATTCTTATCATCCTTAAGCATTTTTTCCAACTGCTTTTCGATATCCTTTCTTGAACCCGTTCCATATTGATATGTCGATGCCCTGTTTATTTTCGCATTAAATGTCATAGTATAAGGTGGATTCATTCTAACAACTGCATTGTAAGCCTCCGATGCCTTAGTATTGTTGTTAGTGCGTGTATATACCTGAGCGAGGATATAGGTATATCGCGTGCGTATGATTCTTTTATTGGCAAATTCAATAGCCTTCTGTAATGGTTCAATGGCCTCGTTGTATTTTTCCTGCTTCAGATAATAATCGGCCCAGGTTGCATAGAGTTCGCCTTTAAGCCTTTTTGGAAACTCAATATTTTTTGCGATGGAAGAAAGAATATCAAACGATTCCCTGTACCTTTTTTCTTCATTAGCCAGACGTGCGAACCAGATACGGGTCTCGAAAATTGTGTTTTCTTCCGGATAATTCGATACTATATAGTTAAACGTTTCTTTCGATTGAGTATATTCCATTTTGTAGAAATGGGCTTTACCCATTAAAAGGTATGCATCGTCGACAAATCTGTTATACTCCTTTTTATTAAAAAATTCCTTTTGCTTTTGCGATAATTCTTTATCAGGTTTTATTTCGGGTTTCACTGTAAGCGAATGCATAGCAATAAGCTTTGTAGCTTTCTTTATCGAACGATCCATTTCCGTTGCTATCGATGCGAGTTCATCTTTTTCAGTATAGTAGAAAACCGGCAGAAGTTCTGAAAAGTCATCATCGTAATTTTCAACAAGTTTTTGCATTCCTTTTTTAAAGCTTTCTTCTCCATTAAAAAGAATGTTATAATACGATGTTAGATTGTGATAACCCCTGGTAATGGCCGTATTTCGTCTAGTTGAACAAGCTATACCAAATACTAAAACCACAATTCCCAATATGTATTTAAGATACTTATTCACTAACCAATTTTATCGGGTTTAATATGATATAACTATAAATTGCCAAGTATATTTTATACAAAAATATATTCCTTAGCCAATTTTGCAGTAGAATAGTTAAAAAATATCCTACCTATAATAAAGGTAGTTAACGCATCAGGTTAATTCAAAAAAATAATCAGGGTAGTTTATACTGCGATGAGTTTTTTCAGTTCTGGAATTTCATGTCGAATGGCCTGTTCTATTCCAGCTTTAAGGGTTTGAGCACTGAAAGGACATCCCTGACAGGCACCCACCAGTCTGACCTTCACTACCAGATCGGCCGATACTTCGATCAATTCCACATCACCTCCATCGGCAATCAAATAGGGGCGTACTAAATCAATAGCTTGTTTGACTTTGTTCACTACTTGTTCGTTAGCCAACTTTCTCATTTACAATTTTTTTAAACTAAGATTATTAGCGACGTGTAATCTTAACCTTTTGCGTTGGTTCAAAGGATGTGTTCCTCCTTATTATTTCAATCCGTAACTTTTCAGCTGTATTTTTGAATTCCTCACTGATTGTTTGTTTTTTCAGAATCACAGGCTCTCCGGAATCACCACTTTCTCTGATACTCTGAACTATTGGTATTTGACCAAGAAGAGGAATGTTCATTCTTTTAGCCAGATCGACACATCCGTTCTTACCAAAAATATAATATTTATTATCCGGAAGTTCTTCTGGTGTGAACCACGACATATTTTCAATAAGTCCCAAAACAGGAACATTGATGTTTTTATTCCGAAACATGTTAATGCCTTTAACCGCATCGGCTAATGCCACAGGTTGCGGGGTGCTGACGATAATGGCTCCAGTAACAGGAACCGTTTGAACCAGTGTAAGATGAATATCGCTTGTTCCGGGTGGAAGATCAATAAACAAATATTCCAGCTCTCCCCAGTCAGCGTCGGAAATAAGTTGTTTCAGCGCATTTGAAGCCATTGGGCCACGCCATACTGTAGCGTCGTCAGGATTAATGAAGAAACCAATTGAAAGGGTTTTAACTCCGTAACGCTCGGCAGGTACTATCAGGTCTTTGTTATTTTTTCGAATAACCGAAGGCTTTTCATTTTCAAGTCCGAGCATTTTTGGAATGGAAGGTCCAAATATATCGGCATCGGTTAATCCAACCTTTGCTCCCGAAAGTGCAAATGCAATCGCAAGGTTTGTTGCCACTGTCGATTTTCCAACTCCTCCTTTGCCTGAAGCTATGGCAATTATATTTTTCACCTTGGGTAATATTTCCTGCCGATTTTCAGGAATTACAGGTTTTACAGGGGTTTTTATCTGAATATCAATTTCAACCTGATCCGAAATATTTTCCTTTAATGCTATTTCGCAAGCTTTTTTGATAGATGACTTAAGCGGATCGTTAAAGGATGGAAAAGTTAATTCGAGGAATATTTTATTTTTCTCAATTTTTACTTCTGTAACAATATTCGTTGTTACTATATCTTTACCCGATGAAGGATGTACAATATTCTGAAGAATCTCAAGAACCTTATCCTTTGAAATTTGCATAATTGTATTGATTGCATTGTTACAGAGAGTAACAAAGATAGATATTTTTATTTAGATTAAATTGGAACAAGGATCCCAAAACCTGCGCCTGAAATCTGTTATACGGTCGTTAATTACTTCAATGCCTTCGTTCTCGAGTAATTCCTGCATCAGGCCTGGATGACGAAAATGATGTTTTCCTGTAAGAATACCGCTACGATTCACAACACGATGCGCAGGAATAAAATCGTCATGCGTATGGCAGTTATTTAGAGCCCAGCCTACCATTCGTGAGGCTCCAGGCGAACCAATGCATCGTGCAATAGCTCCATAAGTAGTTACACGACCATATGGAATTTTAAGGGTAATAGCATAAACTGCTTCAAAAAAGTTATCCTCATTCGGCATCGGGTAATTCATTTATTACCGATCCAGAATAGATTCGGAATCGGATATAGTGAATGGGTAATCCAGCTTCGAGCCACACACTTTCGTAATATGTTCTTATCGAAAGTATTGTATCCTTTATACCTGAATTATACAAATCTTCCGAAGCAAACTCAACAGGCAGGTTATTAAATTCGGCTAACTTTTTAGTATAATGATAAAAATCTGCATTATCTGTTTTTAGATGTATAATTCCATTATTAATTAAAAATTTTCGATAACGATTTAAAAATCTGCTTGAAGTAAGTCTTTTTAATTGTTTCCTGGGTTGTGGATCAGGGAATGTAATCCAGATTTCCTTAATCTCATCGGGTGCAAAAAACGATTCAATAAAATCGACCCGTGTGCGCAGGAATCCGGCGTTTTTGATATTTTCATTTATAGCAATTTTTGCTCCCTTCCAAATTCGGGCTCCTTTAATATCGACACCAATAAAATTATTGTCAGGATAATGCTTAGCCAATCCTACTGTATATTCACCTTTTCCACAACCGAGTTCAATCGTTATCGAGTGATCGTTTTTAAAAAATTCCTTACCCCACTTCCCTTTGAGGTAATAATCGTTCTCAAATACTTCTTCAAACGGAGGCTGAAGTACATTTGGAAACGATCGCATCTCCCTGAATTTCTCTAATTTACCTTTCGATGCCACAGACCTACTTCGAAATATGATACTGAATATGTAAGCCGATATCGGTAATATCTTGTAATAAAGTATCACGCATAGCATGCTGAGTCAGGGTTTTATAAATGCCCCTATCAGCAAACCGGATATTCTGTTGATAAGGTACCATTAGCGTATTGATACTTTGGGTACTTTTTCCTGCCCAGCGTCCGGTTTCATCGGCAAGAGTTACTTCGATCGTATCGTGTCGGTAATTACCCGAAGGTGCCATAGTTTCTATAAATAACCATAAATTGCTGTATGCATAATTTTTAGTATTCCTCACATATAGCTGAATATCATATGAAGAAAGTGTATCAGAAATAACATATTCAAATTCAATTTTATTGGTATAATCCCACCCTTCAATTGGAATTGAGATAACCTGATCGAAAACTGTGTATTTATCGCAGCTTATTAATAAAAGCAACATAATAACCAGAAAGCTGAATCGATGAGGTGAGCTGTACATGCTATTGATTTTTTTGTCTTTTTATTTTGAATTTTTTCTTATCGGTATGTTTCGGTTTGGGTTCGAGTTCGAGTGAATCTTCAAAACGAGTCAGACTTTCAAGTCCGGCATCATTTTGATATTCGATTATCGATGCTATCGATGATTCTTCAATTCCCATCAACTTTTCCGGTATTTTTCCTTGCTGATTCAGGGCTATAATTTCTTTAACCTGATCAACAGACAGGCATGTAATAATATAATCCCTTTCCGACTCCATACTATACCACATGAGTCTTTTAAAAACATCGGTTTTCTGATGTGAAGCAATACCCTGCTTAGTTTCCAGTTTAATCGATGTATCCGGAAAATCTTCCTGAGCGTCGAGATAAACATCCAACTCATAATTCAAACAACATTTCAACTTGCTACATTGTCCCGCTAATTTCTGAGGATTTAGCGATACCTCCTGATAGCGCGCAGCATTCGTTGTTACCGATACAAAGTTCGTTATCCAGGATGCACAACAAAGTTGGCGGCCACATGAACCGATACCTCCAATGCGTCCGGCTTCCTGCCGTGCACCAATCTGCCTCATCTCAATTCGTACCCTAAATTCTTCAGCCAGCACTTTGATGAGCTCTCGAAAATCGACCCGCTCATCGGCAATATAATAAAAAATAGCCTTGGTTTTATCGCCCTGGTATTCAACATCGCCAATTTTCATATCAAGCTTCAGATCTTCAGCAATTTTTCTCGAACGTAGCATTGTGGAATCTTCAAGAGCAATGGCTTCTCTCCATTTATCGATATCGGCTTGCTTGGCTTTACGATATATCTTTTTAAATTCCTGCTCCTTGTAGTTAATACCCTGAGCTATTAATTTTGAAAGTACAAGTTGTCCAGTAAGTGAAATACGTCCAATATCATGTCCGGGTGAAGCTTCAACAGCTACAATATCATTTTGTGTCAAACGAAGTCCATTCGGATTATGGTAGAAAGCTTTTCGTGTATTTTTAAACTGAACTTCTAATATCTCATTAAATTCACCAACATCAGAAATGTCTTTTAACCAATCAAAGGAGGAAAGCTTCTGACACCCTCTTAAACAGGAATGTCGGTAACAAATTTCATCTCGCACAAGCCTTTCAGTTGGTTTTTCGTTTATTTCAGTCTTTTCACCATCCATTATTCTTCACGATTAAAACATCTTCTACGAACAAAACTAGTAAAAAAGAGAATATTTAAACCGATAAGGAATTACAGATGTTTCAGTGAAACGCACGATATGACTATTTGGATATCATCTGTTTGAAAAAACCGATTGCCTAATTGTTGTCCTTATTTCCGGATAAGCTCAGTAACCTGCAGTGAAAAATCAAAAAGTACCAGTTTGGTATATCCATTATGCTCTATATCGACCGATGCTCTGTTTATTTCAGTATAAATTTGTGTAATATTTTTTCCGTTAATATATGGATAAAATTTCTCGGAAAATGTTTTTTCCTTATCAGTCAGGTAAATTAAGTTTGATATTCCGGTATTCAGGATCAAATTTTCACGTACAAGTCGCAGTGTAAAATCGAAAAATGTTTTGAGCCTTTCCCTACCTATTGCTGACATTTCTTCAACCCAGTCATTTATCCGGAGAAAATCTCTCGACCAGCAGAAACGCATAAAACTTATAAACTTATCGAAGTTAAATTCATTTTCATCACGTGTATTAATGATCTCTAAGGCTTTGATGTAACTACCATTCGCAAGCCGAGCCACATTTTTAATCTCGGAAAGTGTCAGATTGTGTTCTCTTTTCAGTGTCTCTATTAAGGATTTCTCATCGATACGCAGTAGATTAACAGGTTGTGTGCGCGATGAAATAGTAGGCAAAACCTGATCGGGATTATCGCTGACTAAAAGAAAAAAAGTATTTGGAGGAGGTTCTTCAATTAACTTAAGCAAGTGATTGGCGGCGCTAAGATTCATTTTCTCGGGAAGCCAAATGATCATAAATTTATATTCCGCTTCAAAGGGTTTCAGGCTTAGCTTATGAACTATTAAATCCGCTTCTCTCCTATTTATCAGCCCCTGTTTATTTTCAATTCCAATATAATTATACCAGCTATTTGATGTGAAATATGGATTTGATAATATAAATTCTCGCCACTCCGATATAAAATCGTTACTCGTGGGATCCTTGGTTATTTTTGTAGTTGTATTTACAGGAAAAGCAAAATGGAGATCGGGATGTACAAGTTTTGCAAATTTTGTACAACTTTGGCATGTTCCGCATGAATCCTTATCTTTTTTACCAGTACAGGCAATATATTGTGCATAAGCTACAGCTAATGGTAGGTTTCCCGTACCTTCTGGTCCATAAAACATTTGGGCATGCGGAATCCGTCCCGATTTGGCTGAAATTTGTAATTTCTGTTTTAAATCGTTTTGTCCTATAATATCTGAGAAAAACATTCTTATTATTTTTTCTTAATACGAAAATACCCTTAACAATTTCACCTGGAGTGCCGAAAGCTTCAAAGGTAAATAAAAATAGTTTTTTTACATTTGCTGCTCAATTTGTAACATCAAATCGTATAATAATGCAAACAATTGATAATTATAACTTTTCGGGTAAGAAAGCCATTGTCAGAGTCGACTTCAACGTACCCTTAAATAAACAAACTTTTGAGGTAACCGACGATACCAGAATCAGAGGCGCTTTACCTACCATAAAGAAAATCCTCGCTGATGGAGGATCGATGATTCTTATGTCACATCTGGGGCGACCCAATGGTCAGGTACAGGATAAATTTTCGCTCCGACATGCCATACCGGCAATAGAAAAAAACATTGGTAAAAAAATAAAATTTGCTCCTGATTGTATAGGTGAAGAAGCCAAAAAAATCGCATCGGAATTAAAAACGGGTGAAATACTTCTGCTTGAAAATCTTCGTTTTTACGAAGAAGAAGAAGGAAAACCATATCATCTAGCCGAGAATGCTTCGGACGATGAGAAAAAAGCAGCCAAAGAAAAAGTAAAAGAGAGTCAGAAAAATTTTGTAAAACAGCTTGCCAGCTATGCCGATTGTTATATAAACGATGCTTTTGGTACAGCTCATCGTGCCCATGCTTCTACTGCCTTGATTGCTGAATATTTTCCGAACAACAGCATGTTCGGTTATCTTATCGAAAGCGAGTTAAAGGCCATGGATAAAGTGCTCCAGGACGCTGAAAAACCTTTTACTGCTATTATGGGAGGTGCAAAAGTATCGGATAAGATTCTCATCATCCAGAATCTGCTCGACAAGATTGATGATCTGATTATTGGCGGCGGTATGACTTATACTTTTATAAAAGCACAGGGAGGTAAAATCGGGAAATCGTTATGTGAAGAAGATAAACTCGATCTGGCGCTGGAAATTTTGGAAAAAGCCAAAGAAAAGAGCGTAAAAGTATATATTCCTGTCGATGCTGTTAATGCCGATGCTTTCGATGCCAATGCCAATACCATTATATCAAAAGCGAGCGAAACCCCGGAAGGTTGGATGGGGCTTGATATTGGTCCTGAAACCATTAAAACCTTTGCAAGTGTGATTGAAAGTTCGAAAACCATTCTGTGGAATGGCCCCATGGGTGTATTTGAAATGGATAAATTTGCTAAAGGTACTTCCAGTATAGCCCAATCGATAGCAGCTGCTACTCAAAAAGGAGCTTTTAGTCTTATAGGAGGTGGTGATTCTGTCGCTGCAATTAATAAAAATAAACTAGCTGAAAAAGTTAGCTATGTATCGACAGGAGGTGGTGCTATGCTGGAATAG
>CAYMQP010000177.1:2434-8031 GCA_964392505.1 uncultured Bacteroidales bacterium | reverse complement strand
TTAGCTTGAGAAATACCGAAATCTAGCCAATCGGTATAAACTGGAAAAAAAGGGTCAAGGAATCCAGAAAATCAAGGAAGCCAATGTGCTACGGTTTAAAATGGCAACTATCCTTTATGCCGATGCAGAAGGATTTACCAAGATTAAGGAAGATATGGATTCCAGTCAGCTAGTGGATAGCCTCGATGATATATTTTTAGAGCTGAATAATATAATCGCCAAATACGAATTAAAAAGCCTGAAGTCAATAGGCGATAGTTTGCTTTGTGTTGGAGGGATACCACAAAAAAATATCACAAACCCGATTCAGGTGGTGTTGGCAGCCGTTGAAATTCAATATTACATTAATATTATTCAAAAAACATACAACGATGACCGGATATGGCGATTACGCATAGGTATTCATACCGGTCCGGTTGTGGCACACATATCGGGAAGGAAAAAAATCAATTATGATATTAAGGGAGAAAATGTAAATCTTGCAACCCGTATTCGTTCCTACTGTGATAAAGACAATATCCTGATATCCGAATCGACCTACGAACTTGTCAGAGACCTTTTTCAATGTGAATACTATACTCGTATGCCCGTGAAATATCAGGGCGATATGCTACTATACTATATTAAGGGCATACGACCGGAATATTCACTTCAGAGAAAAACCATTATTCCGAACCGGCAATTCAGCATTCGGTTCGGACTTATTCAGTTTACCGATTTGCAGGAACTCATGCTGAATAAACTTGAAAAGGAATTACCTCCTCATTTATATTATCATAATATTAAGCACACTATTGATGTAGTTACACAGGTTGAATTAATAGGACTGGGGGAAGCCGTTAGCGATGAAGAATTACTTCTGCTGAAAACAGCTGCCCTTTTTCATGATGCCGGACATATTCTTGGATATAAGAATCACGAACGATTTGGCACGCTGATCGCACGGGAAATTTTACCCGATTACTATTATACCCAGAATCAGATCGATACGATTTGTGAACTTATTTATGCTACCGAAATGCCACCGAAACCCAAAAACAAACTCGAAGAGATTATGTGCGATGCCGACCTTGATTACCTGGGCCGTAGCGATATGATTCCGGTTTCCACATTATTATATCGTGAGCTTAAGGAACATAATATGGTGAAATCGTGGAATGAGTGGAACCGGTTACAAATAAAGTTTATTTCAAACCACCAGTACTTTACAAAAACAGCCCTGTCGCTTCGTGAAGTTAATAAACAGAAGCAAATAGAGCGGATTAAGAAACTTCTCGAGAGTGGCAAAGAAGAATAACCTGGAAAAAGCTGTAAAGAATAAATGTGACAAAACTAAAGGTAAGTACAAAACCTATGGTACTCAGATGCAAAGAATGTACGATTCCATCGAGAACACAAAAAGGATTTATTATTGCGTCCCAGCTGTTGAATCGCAGGTATCTTCCCAGATAAACTCCATAACTCATTGCCATTATAACTAATACACGGAAAGGTAAAAGATATTGTTCTGCTTTTCTCCTGAATATTATCAGTTCAACCTGATGAATGGAAACAAAACCCATGGCAAGACCATTAACAGCACTTAATACAACCAACATCATATCAAACCAGAAAGGAACCGGTGGTCGCTGGTATAGATGCACCAAATCGGTTACTATGTAAGGTGCATTCGGTAAAAATAATAACCAGAGTAATAAACTTATATAAACAATGAGCCTTTGAATCATCGGGTTTCTTACCAATAATCCACTTATCAGCAAGGGTACGCCTGCTAAGAAAAGGTTCCAGAGAAGAAAAGCATAATAAAGATTTTCGGCATAGATAATCCGGGCAAAGACCATTACAACGTTACCAATTATTGATAGTAACAATGTATTTTTAATTCTTTCTCTCATTTTTAGATCAAGAAAATAATTCAATAATCTTCGGGAAAAACACAAAGAATCCAACGGCTAAAGCTGTTATAGCTGCAACCAATACAGCCCCGGCACCCATATCTTTAATTCTGCCCGCTATTTGATCTTCTTCCTTTACAAACCGATCGACAAGAAGTTCAATACCTGTGTTGATTATTTCAACGACGAAAACAAAGCCAATTGCAATGATTATAAGTATCCATTCTGCAAGCGATATTTTCAGTATAATTCCCAGAAATATTGCTGCAATTGCACATAAGCTATGTATCCAGGCTTTAGTTTCCGATGTAAAAAACCAACGCAATCCTTTAAAGGCATATCGGAAGGTTATTAGTTGGTATCGAAGACTGTTTTTATTGAATTTGTTCATTATTAATAATCTTTTTTATGAAAAAATAAATCATATCGAAAATCATATGCTAAAAGGTCGGATGAATGGCTTATTGATTTAAATACTATAATTTTATTTTGATCTTGAATGTATGAATAAACCAAACATTCGTCCAATAATCCAATCATCCAACACTTCATTATTATAATTTATTAGGTTATCGATTAAATCGATTTTCACTTTTCAGTTCACTGGTTATATGATTTCTTATCATTATACCAGTCAATTTTCCGGCTAAAAAACATTACGATCGCCAGTATAACAAATAATCCGATATTCCCCAGAAGAAGAGCTAAGTCGGAAAGGTGCAGTATAGCAAACAGAAAACTGTAAAGTACAACAAGAATACCTAATGATACCAGGGTAAAGGATCGTTTAGCGAATAATGCATGTACATACGTTACTATGAGACCAATAATTCCTATGCTTGCAATTAGATATGCCCATGCGAAAGGGAGATGCTCGGAGAGCGAAAGCAACAGGGAATAAAAAATAATCAGTGCTGCTCCGATGAGCAGATATTGTATGACATGAATTCGTTTTTTACTCATTACTTCAATAAAAAAGATGGCCAGAAACGTAAGTCCGATAAATAGCAGTGCATACTTTACCGAGCGAGTGGTTTTTTGATAAATATCCACCGGAATATAAAGATTAACTCCGAAAGCCGATTCTGATATCTGGTAGGTGTACGAGCTAACAGACCATTTTTGTGGAAATGATCGTGTGAAGTGCAGTACGTTCCATTCGGCGGTAAATCCCTTATCGGTAATATTATGATTATCGGGAAGTGAAGATCCGTCGAAACTGGGTGTAGGCCAGTTGGATGTGAGATTAACAGTTGTAGTTTTTCCGGCAGGTATGAAATACAATCCTTCGCTACCTTTAAGCGAAATCTGCAATTGAAATTTGTTATCTCCGTTACGATTAATTTTAATGGGAGCGTGAATACCCGAAGTTATATCTGTGCTGTAAGGAATACCTCCCTCAGGGTTTAAGGATTGGTCATTCCACACCATACTGTTTATTTTATCGAGTCCGGTCAGATCAGTTATACCCGCTACAATAACCGCTTCGGACCAAAGAATATTATCCGGATTATCAGGCCAGTTACTAAACGACTCTTTCGTAAATTTAGCTGCAATACTGAAATCGCTATTGTAAAGAACTACCTTATAGATACCTCTTTTACGCATCGCTGGCAATACATCGCCTGATATTTCCAATTCTTCAGGAAGAATATGCATAAAGTATGTTCGGGTAAAAAAGGTATTATCTGAGGTTTTCTCGTATTTCTCATAGGGTATCAATATAACCGGGGCAAACAGAGTTTGCGACTGTCCCCATTTTGACGTAACCTCATAAATAGCTTCGTCGCGGCGCGATTGCCTTTCATCGATAAGCTTGCGAATGAAAATGGTTGGTATAAGCAACAGGAGCGATAACGCTGCTATTACCATAAGTTTCAGACTTACTGAATTTTTGAACTTGCTGTTTTTGTTTGTTGTTTCCATAGTCAGTTTTTAAAGATTTTAAAGAGAAAATATTTGAATTAGTTATTTATTCTGAGTTTCAATGAGCTTATGTAAATAATCGAGATGTTCTCTGAATAACTGCCGGCCTTTTTCAGTTGCCCGATAACGTGTATTAGGCTTTCGTCCTATGAATTGCTTTTTAACTTCGATGAGTTTATTTTTTTCAAGATTTATAAGGTGACTCGCCAGGTTACCGTCAGTGATATCAAGCAATTCCTTCAGGGTGATGAAATCTACCCAGTCGTTTACCATTAATACCGACATAATACCAAGCCTTATTCGGCTTTCGAATACCTTGTTCAGTTTCGAGATAATCTCTTTCAATGTTCTTTAGTTTTTAGCTCCGGGGGCTTCGTAACGATAATACATCACAGCTCCATACACAATATGCAGAATCCCAAATCCTAATGTCCAGAATAGGAGTCCGTAACCGACAAGAATACAGGCTATAAGTCCGAGAATTATTTCCGAAATTCCCAACCACTGGATTTCAGGCAGGGTATATTTACTGGCATTCAGTAAGGCTAAACCATAGAAGATAAGGGTTACCGGGGCAACAAGAAAAACCAGGTTATAGTATAGAAGTATTAGACTGAAAATACCTCCTGCCAGTAGGGGTACTGCCAAATTATAAAGCATCAGGCGAGTGCTGTGAGTCCATACTTTCAATCCTTTACGTTTGGCTTTGCGTGTAGTAAAAAATATAGCAAAGGCCAGAGCCAGGATCAGAATTATGGCCGCATCGAATAAAAGCATATAGAATTTGGCCGGGAAAATTCGGTAAAGCTTATCTATGAAATACTGGTCAATATCAAAGTATCGCACGTCGAATTCAAGATAGAAGAAAGCAAATAGGGCTCCGAGCAGAGCTATTATTCCGGCCGAAATACCCGATAAACCGCTAAGAGAAATAAACCGGGATGAACGCTCCATAAGGTTGCGGATCTCATCGAGCTGTTGTTTTGAGGTATATTCTTTTTTCATTTGTATTTCTTATTATTAGAGTAGTGGTATTCTAAGGTTTTCTTTTATATTCTCTTTACTGGTATTTGTTGCCTTACATAGTGATTAAACTTAAATTGTGTTCAGGCGCCTATGCTGAAGCTTCGGCGACAGCATGCGAATCCTCATCATAGTTATATTTAATTAACAATAATGTTGCTGAGATTCTACTATCTTCAAACTTTCATGATCAATTTTAAATGATGAGAATTTCATTATAAAAGTACTTTGAAATACAAAGTAAAATATTATTTTTTGAATTTCCAACTGTGGATTAAAATTTTAACGAATTTTATGAAATTAGTGACCAGGGGATTAGCTAGTAATAAGCAATTATTTTATTCTATAGTGATCCGAAATGATAGAACGAATTTAGGTTCTAAAAATATTGGCATTGAAAAAAACCATAAATTTTGAAAGTTAACCAACTCTACAAACCATTGCATTGTTTTTAGTAATTCCCGAATTACCTAAATTAATTATAAATCCTGTTTAAAGATTTAATTTTCACTCATGAATAAACCGATATAAAACAAACAAATACTATATTCCGGCGTTTAAGTAAAATGATGTTAAATATTCCATTTACCTTTACATTACTGCATTTGTAATTTGCCATGAGATTTATGCGCTCATCCATCCTAAGGTTCTTCTCAATTTCAGTTGGATTTCTTCTGAATCAAAACATATTTTCTCAAAGCTTTACGTTGCCGGATAACTGGTGCGATACTTTACCCATTTTAAAGATAGGAG
>CAYMQP010000177.1:0-2424 GCA_964392505.1 uncultured Bacteroidales bacterium | reverse complement strand
ACGTCGATTTTGTAATGAACCTCGGCGATATGATCGACAGGTATGAGAACAGTTACGATTCGGTAATACAGTTTTACCAGGCATTAACCATGCCTTATTACAATTTATTGGGGAATCATGCCTTTTCAGAAGTATCGGAGGAGTATATGGATTCAATTCTGGTGCGATACGAAATGCCCGGTTATTACTATGATTTCACTTATGAAAACTGGCAGTTTCTTGTTTTGGATGGCACCGAACTGGCCGCATATTCACGATATCTGCATCCTGAGCTGGCCGATGAAGGCGATAGCCTTTGGCAACTGGTGCAGGGCCAGGTTAATGCACTAACCTGGAATGGGGGTATTAGCCGCAATCAGCAATCGTGGATGCGCTTAAAACTACAGGAATCGCAGGAAGCTGAAAAGAATGTAATACTTTTCTGTCATTTCCCCGTTTACCCCGATTCCATGCGCTTGGGGTTATGGAACGACAGTGTAATAGTCGATTTACTCGAAGAATATCCTAATGTGGTTGCCTATATTAACGGACATGAACATACCGGCGAGTATGGTTATAAAAATGGAATTCACTACTATACCCAGAAAGCCATGGTCGACTTTCCCGATAAGAATTCATTTTCAATACTTGAGATCTATAAGCACGAACTCAGGTTAAAGGGATTCGGAAATATTGCCGATACGGTATTTTTGTATTCAAATATTAAAAAAAAACCACTGATTTTTGATCTTTCCGATTCAATCTTGCATTATTCTGATCATACACACAGCTTTGTAGGAAAATTCATACCCGATACTTCACAGCATTACAGCCAGATTGTTTATAATCTCGACACCTCACAGTATGATAACCGATACTTTTCTGTTCTGAACGATTCGTTAATGCTTAATACTGAAGCCGATATTTCTTTTATTTCCAATCTACAATTAGAAATAATAGCTGCTGGTTGCGAATTCGACACCACATGGCAAGTGTTTAACCTTGTTTTCGACACAAGCTCGGCTATATTTAATTATGCACTAGCCGATACCCTGTTGTCGGTATATAATGAGTACAATATACGACTCGATTCGTTTGTTACCGATTATTCTCGTTGGGGTCTGGAATATATAATGGTTGCTGCCGATTCATCGGTTGTATCCACCATGGTAACGGATACGTCATTGACCATAATCCCCAAAAAGGTAGGAACCTCGCTGGTTAAGGTAACAGCAATGGATACCTACCTTGATAAAATGTATTATCATAGTTTTTCAGTTGAAATATACGATCCTGATAACCATCCTCCGGTTCCTGTTGAGTTACCCGATACTGAACTGTATGTTTTACTTTATGATACTCTTTCGATTGATTTAGATGAAATATTTACCGATCCAGATGGTGACAAGTTAAGTTTCGATTTTTTTCTTTCTGATACGATTAGCTTCTATGGGACTCTTTTTGATTCTATACTTTTAATTTACGCGAATATATCCAGTCAGACAAGTTGTGAAATAATAGCCAACGATAATAGGGGAGGAACAGCGGTAATAGAGTTAGACATTAGTGTGAATCAAAATCCTGTAAGGATTAATGGTGAAGAAGAATACGTATTTCCGTATGTTGAAATGCAATGTGTCGAAATCGACCTCGATACGGTGTTTACCGATCCTGATTCTGATACGCTTTTTTACCTGCTGACAGAAGCGTCCATTCCAGCCTTGATCGTTAACGATGCATTTTTGGAAATATGTCCCGAGACTGCCGGAAAAGGCACGTTGTGGTTAGAGATAATCGATCATAAAAATGGTATGTTAAACGATTCGCTTACTATTAGGTTTGAAGCCCAGAGCGTTTCACTCGAATCATTTTACCAGGTACGGTCTCCAATTATTGAATATTTATTTCCAAATCCTTCGGAAGGCATAATTTTTATAAAACTCAATAAGGCTTATTCCGGAACTGTCAGCTTTGTTCTAACTGATCTTTCAGGTAGGGTATTACAAAAATCGTCAGCCGAAATCGGGAAACATGAAAAAACTTTGTATGACTTTAGGTTTAATAAAAACCTGATGAATGGAGTCTACTTGCTAGAAATTATTATTCAGGAAGTTAATTATCGATCTTCCGAAATAATAATATTGCAGCGTTAATAAAACAACTGAACTTATAATAATCGTTTTTCAAAAATCATCGTAATATTCCGCTCGCCCCAGAATGAGTTAGAATATTCATTAATGGAAAGTACTTTCCCTTGTTCTTTTAAAGTCCATACTTCATTTATAACCATTTCGAAAGTTCTGTCACCCCGGCTAAATATAACTTTCGAGTCGATAAACAGTGTATCCTTTTTTTCCGACATGTGGGCGGTAGTTATTCTCGGAGAATTCCAAAATTCGGAATGATGTGCTGAACCATCGAGCTTTAATGTATCCATAGTAATCC